>QHRC01000164.1:2255-3877 GCA_003219995.1 Verrucomicrobiota bacterium | reverse complement strand
TCCGCGCAAATCTTACTCGAGGCGCGAAATAATCTTTAATTATGCGCGCAATCTGGAAAGGCAGCATCAGTTTCGGATTGGTCAACATCCCGATCGCCTTGTATCCGGCGACCATGAAGGAAGAGCTCAAGTTTCGGCTCCTGCGCAAAAGCGATCTTAGCCCGGTCAACTACAAGCGTGTCGCCGAAAAGGACGGCAAAGAAGTGCCGTGGGACCAGATCGTCAAAGGTTACGAGTACGAAAAAGGGAAATTCGTTGTCCTCAAGGAGGAAGATTTTGAGCGCGTCGACCTGGAAGCGACCCAGACCGTGGACATTCAGGATTTTGTCCATGTCGATGAAATCGATCCGATGTTTTTTTACAAGCCGTACTATCTCGAGCCGCAGAAAGGCGGCGACAAAGCTTATGCTCTTTTGCGCGATGCCTTAAAGGACAGTAAGAAAGTCGGTATCGCCAAGGTCGTCATCAAGACGCGCGAATATCTCGCCGGGGTAAAACCCGAAGATGGCGCGCTCGTCCTCGAACTAATGCATTTCGCCGACGAACTCGCGGACACGGAAAAGCTGCATGTTCCAAAAAAGGCGGAGGTCGGCAAACGAGAGATGAACATGGCCAAGTCGTTGATCGAAAGCATGAGCGCGAAATGGGATCCGAAAAAATATCATGACGAATATCGCGAGGCGCTCATGGAAGTGATCGAGGAGAAAGTCGAAGCGGGCGGCAAAGAGATCGAAGAAAAGCCGAAGCCAAAGAGACAGCCGACAAAAGTGATCGATCTTGTCTCCGTCTTGCAACAAAGCTTGAAGGAAACGCAGGGCGCCAGGAAAGGATCGACAACCAAACGTCGGACCAAGCATATGCAACCCGAAAAGGAGGCAGCGTAAACTGTAGCGGCGGTCTATGACCGCCGAGAATCGAAAAGGTCGGCGCTCACAGAGCGCCGCTACAAAAGATATGCGCGCGAATTTCTTGACAGGCAAGATCGACATCGTTCAGCCTGAACGGCCATGAACTTTCTCAATCGATTTGCAGATCCGTTTTACTGCATGACGCGGCTGATCGTCGGTTTGATGTTTGCCTCGCACGGGGGACAATTAGTGCTGGGCATGTTCGGCGGCATGCCCGGTTCAGACAACATGATGATGCAGGTCGGCGGTTGGATTCAACTTGTCGGTGGCTTCCTGATTGCATTTGGATTATTCACTCGGTTGAGCGCATTCATTTGCAGCGGCGAGATGGCCGTGGCTTATTTCATGATTCACGTGGCCAACGCCTCAACTCCAATGGCGAAGTTTTTTCCGATTTCGAGCGCCGGACCACAAGTCTCGAACAAAGGTGAGCTGGCTATCTTCTATTGCTGGTTTTTCTTGTTCGTCGTGTTTTACGGGGCAGGACGCTGGAGTATCGACGCGTTGATCGGAAAAGGAAAAACAGCAACGACACCAGCGGCTTAGTCGCTTTGAAACAGCGACATTCACCTTACCGGCGATGAATTGGCTCAATCGTTATGCCGATCCGGTTTATTGTGTGGTGCGGTTGACCGAGATCGACATCGTCATCATGAAACGCGTTCTCAGTGTGCTGGCTTTTGTCTTCCTCGCCCAATCAGTTCACCCGCAGGA
>QHRC01000164.1:0-2248 GCA_003219995.1 Verrucomicrobiota bacterium | reverse complement strand
TCGCCACGCCACGGCGAATGGGTTGATATCAAATCGGTTCAGCGGACGATCAAAGCGTTCGTCGTTTATCCCGAATCGAAAAATAAAACGCCGGCCGTGCTGGTCATTTCCGAAATCTTCGGGCTGACTGATTGGGTCCGCAGTTTGTGCGACGAGCTTGCGGAGAACGGCGTCATCGCGATCGCGCCCGATTTGCACAGCGGCCAAAAGTTTGAAGATCTCGACGCTGCGCGCAAAGCGACTTCCGCTTTGCCGAAGGAACAGGTCAAAGCCGATCTCAATGCGACGGCCGATTATGCGCTCAAAATTCCGGCATGCAACGGAAGTCTCGCGGTTTGCGGATTTTGTTGGGGCGGGGGATGGACGTTTCAGTACGCGAGCGTCAACCCGAAACTGAAAGCGGCGTATTCGTTTTACGGAGTCGCAGTCGATAACGCCGACGACGCCAAAAAGGTCGGATGTCCGGTTTACGGATTTTACGCCGAGAACGATGAGCGGGTGGACGCGACTATTCCGAAAGCGGAATGAAAGCGGCCGGCAAAAAATATGAGCCGGTAATTTACAAAGGCGCCGGTCACGGTTTTATGCGCGAAGGCGAAATGCCAAACGCAAACGAAGCCAACAAAAAAGCGCGCGACGACGCCTGGACGCGCTGGAAAACGCTGCTTAAGCAGCTCTGAATTGGTAGGGACAGCGCGCTGCGCTGTCCGCGGACGCCGCAGCGCGACGTCCCTACCAATTCATTTAGCTATCGCTAGCTCGTCCGCCAATGGCCCTGCATCATAAACATTGCGCAGTGCTTCGGTGATGGCAGCGGAATCAACCGAGACCGAGCGTGCTTGTTTGTCGGAGAAAATGCAGTCGAGGACGAGGGATTGAATGTTGCCGTCGAAAATGATGCCGACGAATTCGGCGGCTTTGTTCACGACCGGACTGCCACTGTTTCCGCCGATGATATCGGCGTCGGAGACAAAATTGAACTGGGTGGAAAGATTGAGTGCTGCCTTCTTGTCGATCCAGCGCTGCGGCAGATCGAATGGCGGTCTGTTCTCGTGTTCGGCGGCACGTCGATACAAACCTTCGAAATTGGTGAACGCGGGAATCTGTTTCCCATCTTCCTCATAGCCGCGGATTGTCCCATAGGACAAACGCAAGGTGAATGTCGCGTCGGGATAATTGCTCGTTCCCTCGGCCGCGAAGCGCGCCCGGGCAATTTCTCCGTAGGCCTGTTTTTTAATTTCCTCCTGCGCATCGTGAATTTTTCTCGCATTTCTGGCCGGTCCATCGACAAATCGCGCGAGATCGAGCATCGGGTCGTGCGCGGCTGACAACGCCTTCGCATCTTTCGTGTAGAGGTCTTTGCGGAAGGCGACATCCTTTAGCTTGGTTCCGGAAACCAATTCGACGGCGCGGGCGTGCGGCGATTTGCCACCGAGAACTTGTTTCACCAGCGGATCGTCCGCCCCGAATTTCTCGGCAAAATCGGTCAGCGAATCGGTCAAACGCAGAATTTCGTAATCGTCATAGACCGGGGAGGTGGAAAAAAGATCGAGCTCGAGCGATTCACGGGCGCTGTCGCGAAATTCCGCGATACGATCGCCATTCGGTTTGGCGCGTTCGTCGATCGCACGAATAAGCAAGCGTCCGTACTTGAACAAAGTTCCGTAGAGCGCGCGCGGTCCGCGGTAACCGACGGTGATCGGTCGCTCCTGTTCGAGATAATCATAATGCGGCGCAATTCTTACGATCTCGGCTTGCGCTTTCTTGATGCGGTCGTAAGCGGTAGATGTCGATCTTAGCTTCGGATCGCGCGCGATTGCATCGCGCAGTTTTTTCGCGCGCGCCTCGATGGACATCCAAATTTCCGGATCGAAAAGCGCCGCGACGTAACCGTCATACCGTTTGCGATTGTTTTGGTCGCCGTAAAGATCATCGCGTGCCCGCCGCGCATTTTCGAAGGAACGCAAGCCCCAGGCGTTGACCATTACTTCACGGCGATTGAAGAGCCCGAGCCAGTTCGGCACCTCCCGGTCGCGCTTGTCCGCCAGCTCGTCCACGGTCAGTTGTCGATCTGTCTTGCCCGGACTGCCGCTGACAAACGTCAGCTCGCCATCGGCCGGCCCGCGCGGATTCCACTTGAGAAAATTGCCGATCTTGGCCGGCAGCCCATCTTCGTAAACGCGGAAGAAGCAGATATCAAGATCGAAGCGTGGATACTCGAAGTTATCGGGATCGCCGCCATAAAACG
>QHRC01000163.1 GCA_003219995.1 Verrucomicrobiota bacterium | reverse complement strand
CACTTTGGTTACTGCGTGCGCCGGGCTTTGCGCTACGCGGAGCGTTCGTAACGCTGACGTTGCTCGTTGTCGCGGCGCTGTTGAATTTTCGCATCAAGCTTTCATTGCACGCTCTTTTTGCTTTCTACAGCAGTGTGATTCTTTTTCGCGTGAATACGATGGCTAGCGCAATCGCGCTCGCGCTTGCTCTTCTTGTGTTTTGGTCGCGGCTCTATCTGCAACGGCATGATCTTCCGGAAATGTTGACCGGTACTTTGCTCGGGCTAGTTGGTGGAATCACGACCGGGTGGTGGCCATGATTCTTTGGTAAAAGGGTATGCAACCGTACGAAGCGCGCTCATTTCGGTTCATTGAGTTGTTGTCGATCGGCGATTGGCGGATGAAACTTTACGGGATCGCCTGGCGTCGCGAATGGCCGAGACGCGAACTTCTGGAAAGCGCAAAACGCATTGTCCCTGTTGAATTGGGCAGGACCGAGCCGAACGATTACAAAGTCGGATTCGTCGGCGCGCATGACGGCAGAGATGCCTGTCTTGTGTTTGTCGACTTTTGGGAAAACGAGAACGAGCTGTTTCATCGCGTTTTCCTTTCGCGTTCCAACGATCCGAGTGCATTGACCGCCGCAAAAAGCTTCGATTTATCCGTGTGTGTTTGGGATTTGCGGCTGCAATCGTTCGAGCGCGAAGCGTGGACCAAACATATTCTGTGCAACCCGACCTCGCCTGACTTCGAAGGCTATCTCGCGGAGCGATTAAACGAGGATGCCTAATTGGCAAGCGGAACTTCGAGTCTTTAAACAGCCGAGTTGACTCGACGCCAGGCTTAGAACGTTTGGCAAGGAATTTTGGCGGCGAATTTTCGGTGCCCGGTCAGCGTGCAGGCGGCAAGGTTTGCGGCTTTGCGTTTGCGCGTTTCAGCAAACCGAAAAGATCGCTGTCGGTAGAAAAGACGAGCGTCGCGTCTTTGGTGAGAACTTTTCGATACGTGTCCATGCTCTTGAGAAAATTGTAAAATTCGGCGGCTTGCGGGTTCTGGGTGTAAGCGCGCGCATAAATCTCAGTCGCTTTCGCGTCGGATTCGCCACGGATCTGTTGCACCTGCCGGTAGGCGGTCGATTGAATTTCATTTAAGTCGCGTTCTTTTTGTCCAGCGATGCGTGCAGCTTCTCCTTCGCCTTCCGAACGAAATCGCTGCGCAATCTGCCGGCGTTCGCTCATCATTCGCTGGTAGATTCGATCGAGCACGTCTGGATTATAATTTACTCGTTTGAGCCGGAGGTCGAGCAGCTCGATGCCAAACTCCGACAATTTCCCTGCTGCTTTTGTCTTAATCTCGTCCTCGATTTTCAAGCGCCCGTATTCGATCGGCGGGAGCACACCAATGGTTCCCAGGCCGGTTGGCACATTTTTCAGATTTTCATCGCGGAGCGGTTTGCGATTCTTGTCGATGCGAACGATTTCGATCAGGTCATGTTTGGCGACCGCGTTGCGGGTCTCGCTTCCAAGTATGTCTTCCAGCCGCGATTGTGCGCTTCGTTCGTCGCGCAGCCGGACGAAATAGGTCTTGGCGTCGGCGATTCGCCAGCGGGCAAAAGTGTCGACGTGAATGTAAGTTTTGTCCCTGGTGGGAATGGCAACGGGCGCGCCGTCCCATTCGAGAAATCGTTTATCGATCCGGTTGACCTCTTGAATGATAGGAAGTTTAAAGTGCAATCCTGGGTCGGTGATTGGTTCTCCCACTGGTTTGCCGAATTGCGTAATAATTACTTGTTTCGTCTGGTGAACGGAAAAGAAACATCCCTGCAACGCGCGGAGGAGCACGAACGCGACGACAATCAAAACGAGCCAGAGGCAACCACGTTTATTCATCTCTTCTCCAAAGGTTTTCCGGTGAGCGGCAGGATCGGCAGCAGATTTCGCATCGAATCGTCGATGATAATTTTTTCTCCGGTAGCGGGGAGCACGTCACCCATCGTTTCGAGATAAAGCCGTGTGCGAGTGATTTCCGGCGCCTTGATGTATTGCTCGAGCATGGCATTGAACGATGCGACGTCGCCTTGCGCTTCATTGACGCGCTTGAACCGATAGCCCTCGGCCGCACGAATCGCCTGGTCCGCCTGCCCCTTCGCTCTCGGCACCGCTCGGTCCTGTTGCGCTTTGTTGACTTCGTTAAAGGAGGCCTGGACTTCGGCCGGAGGGTTGACGTTCTTCAGTTGCACCTGATCGACGCGGACGCCGAGCATGTAGTGTTTCGCCAGTTCCTGCATTCGCGCCAGGGCCGAGACCTCGATGTCTTGTCGGCCGATGGTAATGACTTCGTCTACTGTGCGGTCGCCGATCACTTCACGCATCGCCGCTTCCGATACATCGCGTAGCGTTTGGGCGGGATTACGGACGTCAAACAGATACTGCTTGGGATCGTCGATGCGGTATTGCACGACCCATTCCACGAGCGCGGCGTTTAGGTCGCCCGTGACCATTGACCTTTCTTCTTCCGCATCTTTTGTCGGCTGGTTGGGATTTGTGTATCCCGCAGTGGTGAAGCCGAACTCAAGTTTCAACTGCCGCCGCGTTGGCAGGACAGTTACTTTGTCGATGCCCAAGGGGAGTTTG
>QHRC01000170.1:3811-5179 GCA_003219995.1 Verrucomicrobiota bacterium | reverse complement strand
CACGCCTTGCGACGTACCGGTGCCGAGGAACGTGAGCGTGAGTTCAGAGCCTGGCTCGCGAACACTTTCGGAGTTGAAAGTTGAGTGTCGAAAGTTTGAAATCTTCAGAAGCTCTCACCTTCAACCTTCATCCTTCATCCCTCAACCTTTCGAATGCCCGCTGTTCTCACTTTGCTGCGAATAAAAAATCTCGCGCTCGTGGAAGAGCTCGAATGGCAGATGGCGCCGGGCTTCATCGCCGTCACCGGTGAAACCGGCGCGGGTAAATCCATCATCATCGGCGCGCTGCAACTTTTGCTCGGCGAGCGCGCCGATAAATCGCTCATTCGCACCAGAGCCGATCTTTGCACGGTGGAGGGCGTTTTTAGCGGCGACAGTTTGCAAAAATTAAATCCGTCGCTCGTCGAAGCAGGCGTTGAACCGTGCGAAAGCGATCTCATCATCAAGCGAACGCTTTCCGCGAGCGGTGGCAATCGCCAGTTTATCAACGGCTCGCCCACCACTTTGTCGATCTTGAAGAATCTGGGCGACGAACTGGTCGATCTTCATGGCCCGCACGATCACCAATCTTTGCTTTCGCCCGACAAGCAATTGAGCTTGCTTGACTCCTTCGCGCGCGCTCAGGAGCAGTTAGAGGAATATCGAAGGCAATACCGGCAATTGCAGACCCTGACCGCCGAGCACGCCGCGCTCGACACCGCCGAAACGGCGCGCGAACAGGAACTCGATCTTCTTCGTCATCAAATCAACGAGATCACCTCCGCTAATCTGGTCGCAGGCGAAGAAGAAGAGATCGAAACGCGCTACAAACTGGCCAGCAACAGCAAAAGACTGATCGAGCTTGCGAGCGCCGTCGCCGGCAAACTTTCGGAAGCGGACGATTCGGTTCTCTCGCAACTGGCCGAGACGCAGCGCTTATTGCGCGAGCTGGAAAGGATCGACAATTCCATCGCGCAATTCAGCGCCGGGCACGAGACCGCCGTGGTCGAGCTATCCGAGATCGCGCGTTCACTTTCCGATTACGCTGAAAAACTCGATCTCGACCCAGCCCAGCTCGCCGCGCTCGAGCAGCGCGTTTCGCTTTTCGAAACATTGAAACGTAAATATGGCGGGACGATCGCGGAAGTGATTGCCTTCGGCGAACGCACCACCGACCGCATGCGCAAAATCGAAGGACGCGACGCGGAGTTGGAGCGGCTCGCTGGCGAAATCGAAAAAGTGCGCGCGCAAATGAACCGCGCCGGCGAAGCACTGCGCAAGCTTCGCACAAAAGCCGCACCGAAACTTTCCGAAACCATTCGGAAGAACCTTGTCGATCTTGGCTTTCGTCAGTCCGAATTCGAAGCGAAGCTCAGCGCGTTGGATGAG
>QHRC01000170.1:2202-3607 GCA_003219995.1 Verrucomicrobiota bacterium | reverse complement strand
TGATTTGCATTACCCATCTCCCACAAGTCGCTGCCGCCGCTTCGACGCAATTTGTCGTTACCAAAGATGTCATGCGCGGCCGCACCTATTCGAGCTTACGCGAGGTCAGCGCCAAAGCCCGCCGCGAAGAAATCGCCCGCATGCTCGGGGGTAAAAGCGACTCGGCGCTGGAACTGGCTGCGAGTTTGTTGAAGGAAAGATCGACAACGAGCTAGGCCTAAGCGGTGGCGATTTCCAAATCGCCGGGGCGAGTCCGTAGGTGGATCGAGCAGTCTCTTGCTCGATGTCAAATTAGGCGGCGAAGCCACAACTATTAGCATCGCCCGGCGGAGCGGCCGATCCACCAAGCAAAGCGCGCGATCATTCCTTCGCCGTGCGCATCGCGACCGATCGGACTTCTCAATCAAGCATCTGGTTCCCAAAGCCTCTTGCGAAAGTAGTCGCGCCATCCTTCGGGAAGCGCAGGGAGCTCGCTCGCTTGGCGGAGAAGATCCTTGTTCAGTGAGTCCGCCGTGTACAAGCGGACGATATCAGCGACGGTAATCGCAACGTCGGACCGATCGGTCAACGTGATAGTGTCGCCAGCCGTGACTTCGCCCTCCCGAGCCACTGCCAAGTAGAAGCCGGTTCGGCCGCTTCGCAGGAAATCCTTTACCATCTCCGGTCGGCCGAAGCGGATCCCAAGTTTCGCGATCGAAGCGTATCGCCAGCTTGAAGCAGGGCATGCGCGGCTGAGTGACGACGAACTCAGCCGACCCGATGCGCAACGTGTCCCCGATGTGAATGGTACTCTCGAGAAGACCCTCCGTCGTGAAGTTCTCGCCGAATGCCCCCCACGGAAGATCCATGCTCGGGAGTTCCTGACGCCAGAATGCATAATGCTCCGCCGGATACGCGTAGACAGCCTTATCGACGCCACCGTGAACAGTGAGATCAGACTGCCGATCACCCTCTACGTTCAGGCGCTCTACCCGGACGGGGCCCGCCATCGGCTCCTTGAATATGGACGTTCGGACGATTTTCCCCCGCCATTCGACCTCGCGTGGAAGCCCCGCGTTGATTGAAACAATCTTCATATGGGATCTCTCGCTCCTCGCTACTTTTGTGCGCAGTCTAACGAGACAGAGATCAGCCGCGGCTTCGCCAAGCGCAAGTGCTAGGCTAACAGCGGAACACTAGAAGATCGACACCGAAAGTATAACGCAGGGGAGCCGTTGGCTGGAAATTACAACTTCGCGTAAACGCCAAGTAGAGGACGGGGCGATGGCGTTTTCGAACAAAAGTCGCTGACGAAACCGTCCCTGGTGCGGATCTCGACATGACCGGCGGCGCGGTTGGCCCCGTAGACGAGCACCGAACCAAGCGGCGCGGCGAATGGATCTTTTACCGGTATTCTTTTGAATCC
>QHRC01000170.1:0-2188 GCA_003219995.1 Verrucomicrobiota bacterium | reverse complement strand
GATCCTGTGCGGCGTCTTTCGCGAGTTCGCTCTTCGGGCGCGAATCGATAACGCCGGAAGCAAGCAATGCCTCTTTTACATAATGCCAGCACATCGAGCGCGAATGCGCATGCGCGCGTTCCTGCGCGATCGTGGCCGCTTGCAATAGCTTTGGATCGATGTGCCGATCGATCGTGGCAAACGGGTGAACGATCTGCTTCGGATAATACTGCGTAATGACGGGAGCTGATTCTTTTTTGCCCTCTGGGGTTTCGTAACTGTAATGGGCAACAGGCCGTTTCGTTTCGCTTGTCTTGTCTTTCGTGATCACTTGTCCCGCATCCTTCTTGGTCTCTTGATCGCGACTGGCTAAATGCAATTCTGAAGGAGCTGATTGAGCGGGAGTGGAAGCGGAGTTGCCATTAGGGCTATTCGCTCCGAAAGCCGTTCGTTCTTTTTTGCGCAATGCCCGGTTTGCCGACTGGGGGACGTTCGTTTGCCCGCGGCTAGCCTCTGTTTTTGCTGGGTGAGAAGCGGCTGGTTCCTGCCTCCCGGATTCGAGCATCATCGGCCGAACAGGGCCAGGGTTGAGCGCGTCCGAATTCGTGGTGTGGGCGGTGGGCGCCCGGTGTGCGCTCGCCTGTTCAACGCGAGTCTCGGTTTTCTGCCGCTCAGCGAGGGTATCGGCTTTTGCGCGTTGCAAACTGGATTCTCCCACTGAATTCGTTTGCTCAGCGGGAGTTTGTTTCTTTTGTCGCTCGGCGGCGAGCGCTCCCGCCATTCGCATCTGCTCGACTGTGAGGGTAGTGGAAGCTGATTTCTTTTCGCCAACTTGAGATTTGGTAGGATTTGGTTTTGCTTCGCGAGCGACGACCACTTCCTGGGCGCGCATTTGTCCCGCAATGGCAAAGGCGCAGAGAAGCGCGGTGAAAAGTTTTTCCAACATCAAAGGCGCCGTAATAATTCAATCTTGCGCGATTGGCAAGCGCTTAATTGCAAAACGCCCGTGAGCTTAAACAGTTGCCGAACGCTCATCCGGTCGCCATCCACAACGCGTGGATATATCGCTCAAATCACTCTTTGAAAGGAGCCGTTAGCATACCGCGGCAAAAGTGAAACGGCTTTGCAACTGGCGGCCAGTCTTTTGTCGAAAAGATCGACACCAGAAACATAACGCCGGGGAGCTGCTGCCGGTTTAGAGCGATTTAACGATCCAGCTCGTAGCGATTCACATCTTGCTCGTAGGCAATGGCGACGGGAGTCGTCCTATAGCGCCTAACGAACCTGAATCCGAGTTTTTCCAGTACCCGATTAGGAGCAAGATTCTCCGCCGAAGGTTCGCAAACGAGTTTTTTCAGATTAAATCGGTCGAAATAAAAGTTGGCAGATCTGCGCACGAATTCCGTCCCTAGACCGGCTTTTCGTAAGTGTGAATCCCAAAGATGTAAATGGATAAAGGCTTCGGTGCCTGGGACGATCTTATTGATACTTGAGTGTCCAACCCGCTCTCCTCGAAATATCCAAACCAGGTAAAACCGGTCCCTTTCCTCGTCTGGCTTCTCATGGTCGACTAAAAGAGCATCAAGCCACTTATCTCTCTCAGGAAGTTTCAAGCGGTCGACGCCCATCCCGCGCAAAAAGGAATCGTCGGCTTTATAAAAATAATCGAGCATAAGCTCGTAGTCTTCACGACTGGAAAACGGACGGACCTCCATCTCTTCAAATCCTTGCATGGAAACCAAATATTTATCGGCTGCCGAGGAAGACTTTAGCTAAGATCGGCATCTACCACCGCCGCAAAAACTGACTTCTGATCTCCGACGTCCTCGGCTCGCCGTAGCCTTGGCGAAGGCGGCTGATCTCTGAACTGACTGCATCGCATGGTTAGCCGCTTTCATTGCTACAGTCCAAACCAGCGGGCGCGGCGGCTCGCACCGAAGTACTCCTTGTCGGCGCGCATGGCGACTGACGGCTCGTGATAGGTGCCCACCGGATGATCCGAATTGGAGAAGAAGTCGACGTCAACGCGACCGACTAGCCCGGCGCCAAACTCGATGTAGCACGAGCCCTTTCCCGCGTGGGTCACCGGGGCTTCTTTGTTCTGCAGGCGTGCGATCAGTGCGGTGGCGACGGCGCGCGCGGCACCTTCGGCGAAGTAGCCAGCTTTCGCCGTGCCCTGTCGCGCGCAATCGCCGACGGCGTAAACGTC
>QHRC01000169.1 GCA_003219995.1 Verrucomicrobiota bacterium | reverse complement strand
GCGATTTCAGCGGCGCGGCTTCGCAACTGCGCCTCCGCACTCTTGGCATTCTTCTTTTCCCACTCGCGTACATCGCTATCGACCTTTTCGAGATGCGCCGCGCGGACATCAATCTGTTTCAGCATTTCTGCGGTCTCAGCTTCCCGGACAAACGTTGGCAACGCGCTAACATCGGATTTTTTGCGCGCGAGCATTTCGACCTTTTCCTGTTGCCGTGCTGCCTCTTCTTCCGTCCAAACACGCGCAGCATCGCCGGCCACCGCTTCAATTCGTCGAACGCCTGCCGCGATAGCTTCCTCTCTGACAATGTGAAACGCGCCAATTTCACTTGTCGATCTTACATGCGTCCCGCCACAAAGCTCCATCGAATAGCCGTTCAACGCACGCGGCGATCCGCCAATCTGGAGAACCCGAACCGTCTCGCCATATTTCTCACCAAAGAACTGCTGGATATCGGAACGTTTCTTTGCTTCCGCGTACGGAATTTCCGTCCATGAAACGGCCGCGTTCTCCGCAATTTTTTGATTCACCAACTTTTCGACATCGCGCTTTTGCTGCGGCGTCAGGGCCGCGCTCGAAAAATCGAAGGTCCAACATAGCTTCCCTTCTGCACCGCATCGCGACTCACAACTTCATGCAACGCCCAATGCAAAAGATGCGTCACTGTGTGATGCCGCTCGATTGCACGTCGACGCGGGATGTCGAGTTTCAGAGAGGCCGCTTCGCCGCCAAAGTCTGTAAATGTTGGGACATCGGGAACATCAAGTTCATGTAAAAACGTATTCCCTCGCTTGAATGTATTCTTTATGCGAAGCGTTCGACCTTCCAGGCGTGCTTGACCTTGGTCGCCTACTTGACCGCCCATCTCCGCATAAAAAGGTGAAATGTCGAAAACTGCGAATTGCCTTCGGCTACTATCAGCAAGAACACCCAACAAAGTTGCGGCTGATTCTACGTGGTCATAACCAACGAATTTTGTCGGAGTGTCATATTGATCGAGCACTGCGATAGCAGATTTCTTCTGCGCTTTCCGACCCCGATCGCGCTGTTCCTCCATTAGCTTTTCAAAACCGGCAACATCGACAGTGAGTCCGCGCTCGCGCGCCATCAGCTCGGTCAAATCGAGAGGGAAACCGTAAGTGTCATAAAGCGTGAACGCGGCTGTTCCGCTCAATTGACGACTGCCGACTGATCCAGGTTCGGCCCCTTGCCCGGTAGGCTCGGAGACAAACGTGACGTAATGGCTGAAAACCTCGATCCCTTTATCGAGCGTTTTGTTAAACGCTTCCTCTTCGCGGCGAATTGTTTCTTGAATTGTTTTTTGCTTCGCGCGGACCTCTGGAAAAACGTCGCCCATCGTTTTCGCGACGACGTCGACAAGTTTAAAGAAGAATGGTTCGTGAAATTCCAGTGCGCGGCCATAGCGAACCGCGCGGCGCAAGATGCGGCGCAAGACATAACCGCGCCCCTCGTTCGAGGGAATGATTCCGTCAGCGATCGCGAAACTGAGAGCGCGGATATGGTCGGCGATCACACGGAATGCGATGTCGATCTTTTCCTGGTCTGGATCAGTTGTAGGGCGGCCGCTTCGGGTGCCTTGCTCTTTGCCCGGCAAGCGAGGCGCTTGCCCTACAATTGGGAGCGTACTTGCGTATTTCTTGCCGCTCAGCTTTTCGATTTCGTCGAAGATCGGGCGGAAGATGTCGGTCTCGTAATTTGAGATGGTACCGGAAAAATCGGTCAGGTTTTTCGTGCCTTGAATGATCGCGGTCACGCGCTCAAAACCCATTCCAGTATCGACGTGACGCTGCGGCAGAGCCGTGAACGTAGCGTCGGCATTCGCGTTGAATTGGATGAAAACCAAATTCCAAATTTCAAAGCAGCGCGGATCGTTTTTGTTGACGAGCGCGCCGCGCGTGTCGCCATCGGGTGTAAGATCGACATGTAGCTCGGAGCACGGGCCGCACGGGCCGGTGTCGCCCATCATCCAGAAATTGTCCGCTTTGCCGGCGGTGAGGACGTGAATTCTCGGATCGAGATCGGCATCTTGAAACAGTCTCGCCCAGTGATCGTGCGCTTCCCGATCAAACTCGCTCGGCTCGGCGGGTCCAGGTTTGTAAACCGTCGCGTAGAGCCGTTGCGCCGGAAATTTCCAGCGCTCGACCACAAGCTCCCACGCCCACTCGATTGCTTCCTTTTTGAAATAATCGCCGAAGCTCCAGTTGCCGAGCATTTCGAAAAACGTGTGGTGGTACGTGTCAAGCCCGACATCTTCGAGGTCGTTATGTTTCCCGCCTGCACGGATGCACTTCTGTGTGTCGGCGACACGCGGTGGGTTCCACGTCGGCTTTTGTTGCCCGAGAAAGATCGGCACGAACTGGTTCATACCGGCGTTGGTGAAAAGCAAGTTGGGCGCGTCCGGCAGGAGCGACGACGACGGCACGATGGAGTGCTGTTTCTCGCGAAAGAAATCGAGAAACGATTGCCGAATCTGCGCTGAGGTCATGATGTCGATCTTAGCTTGGTTGCAAGCAAGTTTCCTGAGAGAGCGCAGATTTCCAAATGGAAATGTGCTCGTGCCCGCGTCATCTTGGTTGGAATCAGATCATGAACCCGATCAAAGGCGAACAACTTCTCACGCAGCTCAACTGGCGTTATGCCGTGAAGCAGTTCGATCAGATACGTAAGATTTCGCCGGAAGATTGGGCGACCCTGGAAAACGCGCTCATTCTTTCGGCCTCGTCCTGGGGTTTGCAACCGTGGGCGTTTGTCGTGATCACCGATG
>QHRC01000261.1 GCA_003219995.1 Verrucomicrobiota bacterium | reverse complement strand
AATTTAGCCAATCTTCATGTGCTGTCATCCCGAGCCGCGCAGACAATGCGAGTCCGGCTCGGACCGAGGGACCTCTCATCGAAGCGAGACGTCACCCAAGTTTGTGAAATCCTTCGCTCCACTCAGGATGACATTTCAGTACACCTGCCGAAGGCATCAATGTCTGACTCAGCGATTCTCTTCTCCCAACAGATTACCTACCGTGCGCCGCTCAGCCGGACGATCGAGCTCATGGATAAACTGCTGAAAGCGCGCCGAAAAAAGATCGTGGCGACGCTTCCAGTAATGCTCCATTCCGGGAGAAGCGATGTAGTGCTGGAGAAGACCGCACCATCCTTGCCAGATCTGCTCGTCCATTAGGCCATAAATATGGTGAAAGTGGATCGTCTCGAATGCCTTGAGAAATTGATAGGTGGAATGGAAGAAGCGTGCTTGCTCCTCCGCCGACAGAGACTGCAAATCTTCAAGACCTATTCGCCACAGTCGGGCCAGGTCGGCATTCTCAGCAAACGGTCTCGTCACTTCACGGAGGGACGTTGCTGCCGCGTCCTGCGCGGCCAACTTTGCTATGCGCGTACTGCGATGCACCTGAAGAGCGAGATAAAGGACGGAGAAAACCACCGCAATCGAGCCAATCATTTGCGAGATCGCGCTGACTGCTTCCCAATTCGTTTGACTCATATCGCGCAGTTAACGACTACGAACCGCCGAAAGCACTGATACCCGTGATGTCGTGACCAACAACCAATGCATGGATGTCGTGCGTGCCTTCGTAGGTATAGACAGCTTCAAGATTCATGAGGTGCCGGATCACGGAATAACGATCTGTAATACCGACGGCGCCCAGAATGTCTCGTGCCTTGCGTGCGCATTCGAGCGCCATCCAAACGTTGTTCCGCTTCGCCAGCGAAATCTGAGCCGGGGTTGCCGCGCCCGCCTCCATCATGCGGGTGAGACGCAAAGCGAGCAATTGCGCCTTCGTAATCTCTTGCACCATCCAGACGAGTTTTTCCTGCACTAGTTGGAAGCCGGCAATCGGGCGGCCAAATTGTACTCGCGACTTAGCGTAGGCGAGCGCCGTTTCGTAACAATCGATGGCCGCGCCAATCACACCCCACGCAACGCCCACCCGCGCCTGGGAAAGACACGACAGCGGCGCGCGCAGCCCGGACGCCTTGGGCAACCGATTCTCCGCGGGAATGCGGCAGTTCTCGAACCAGCATTCCGACGTGCGCGACATGCGAAGGCTGAATTGCGCCCGTCATCGTCCTTCGCCCAAACCACCTTCACGTCCGCGATGGAGGCGTTGCCGATCCAGGCCTTGCTGCCATTCAAGACATAGTGATCGCCGTCCCGTCTGGCGCGGGTTTCCATACCGCCAGGGTCTGAGCCGTGCCCGTGTTCTGTCAGCGCGAAACACCCTACGTGTTCGCCCGACACCAGTCCCGGCAGCCAGCGCGCCTGTTGCTCGGGCGTGCCGAAGGAATGAATCGCGTATATGGCAAGCGCACCTTGCACCGACGCCTCCGAGCGCAGGCCAGAGTCAGCTCGTTCAAGCTCCAGCATGATGAGGCCATACGCCGTGTAGCTTAGCCCCGCGCAGCCGTGCTCTTTCAGGTACGGAGCAAAGAGGCGTAACGCACCCATGCGCGCCGTGAGATGTTCCGGAAATTTTCCCGCACGATGGCAGGCCACGATCTCGTGCATGACTTCCTCCTGCACAAAACGCCGCGTCCGATCGCGTGCCGCTCGCTCCTCATCCGTGAGGAGTTCTTCAAAGGCATAGTAGTCCAGCGAGGTCATTGTGGTGTTTCTGTGCGAATCCGCGACAGTCTAGAGGCCACACGACGGGAAAACACGCTTTGAAAACCTACTTGCGGGGTTCCGTAGCGCTGCGCGGGTGCGTCGTAGCACCCTCGGCGGCACGATATCCGCGCAATTGGGCGAGCTCGCTGCGTGAACCGTCGGACTTCGCCGTTTGCTCAGTCAGCTTGGCATAATAATGCTGTGCCTTTCGATTTGTTCTGCGGCCAGCGCGGCGCCATACAGACCTCGGAATCGTCCCGGATAGATTTTCAGCGCCGCCTCAAATTCCCGCTGCGCTTCCTTCGGCCGCTTCAGTTTCAGCAGCAAATCACCCAGTTGTTCCCGGGCCGGGACAAGCGCGCCGGGCGAAACAGGATGCTTGCCGAGAATGTCCTCCGCATCCGCAGCGCGTCGTAACAGATCTACGGCGTCCTCCTTCATTCCGTCGCCATACGCCACCCAGGCTGACGCTGCCTGCATTTGCAGGTCGAGCTGTCTCTTGAAATAATCAAACTTCGGATCCGCCGTCGCATCCCGCAATTGCCGCATCCGGTCCATCGCCTTGCGTGCACCCACCAGATCGCCGGTATGCGCTCGTCCGAGAGCGTGGGGATACTCGAACAACGCTTCCAGGAACGGAAAGGACGACCAATGCGGCAATGCCGAAATGCGCAGCGCTGCCGCATCCGCCCAATCATTGCGCTCGAGCGCATAACGCGACGGGATGGCGGCCAAAGCATAAGCCGCGATGAATTCCAGCTCGGGATTGGTTTTACGCACGGTGGCGGCGAAATCCACGATCTCCTTGGCCTTGGCGTCTTGCCCTTCCTGTAAATAGGAGTAAGCCATGTAATCGAGATCGTGCAGTTCCTCGGCTTCGGTGGCGTCACGATGCCGCATGGCAGCGTAAGCACGCGCGGCCTCGGCAGCGGAGCGATTTGCGGCGACGGATTCCTCCCACATCCCCAAGCGTGTGAAAATATGCGACGGCATGTGCAGAGCGTGGGGCACCCATGGAGCGATCAAGCCATAAGCTCTGGCGGCCGGCAATCCGCGCTCGGCAAGCGCGGGGTAATCGTAGCTATGGATTAGATAGTGAACAACACCGGGGTGGTTCGGGGCCTTCTTCCACAACTTTTCCAGAATAGCAGCCGCTTGAAGTTGTTTGGCCAAGCTCGTGTCAGTGGGCGTTGCGTAGCCAACGGATAGGACCGCCAGGGCATAAAAGGCCTGCGTTTCAAAATCGTCGGGATATCGGTCGTAAAGTTTGCGCATTGCTTTTTCATACGCGATCACGCGATCAGGCGGCCCCACTGGCCCGTGACAAGACTGCCCGACCTCGCCCGTGGTGGGACTGTCCGGGGTGTTGTAGTAGGCATTCAGCGCTGTGATAAATCGCCGCTCGCGATCGGTGCCAGCCTTCATTGCCATGGCCTTATCCGCTGCCGCTTTGCCAGCGCTCATTTCGTCGGGAGTTGGAGGCGTCCAGATCGGATGCCACCACGACATGGCGATCCCCCATTGCGCCGTGGCGCAGGTTGGATCCTTCTCGGCGACGTCGGTGAAAATCCGCCGCGCCTCTTCATAAAAAAACGAGTGCAGCAACGCGACGCCACGGATGAATTCCGCCCGCGCGGCCGGCACGCACGACACTGGAAAATCCACTGTCCCGGCCGTGCGCAAATCGCCCGGTTCAGGGACAACTGAGGTTTCGGCGCCGAGGGCTGTGATACCGCCGATCATAACGGCGAGGAAAGGCGCGCCGCCAAAGAATGTTCGAACACTCATGTGAAGGTTTCGGTTGATTTTAGTAGAGATTTCGAGTGAGAAAGGACGGCCGCCTTACGTCGGCGATGATCTATGGCGCGCTCTTCGAGGCTGACACAGCCCCCGCTAAGCTGCAAATTTGAAAATGATTTTGCCGCTTCCTGTTGCTTGTGTGACGTCACCGCTTCCTCCATCTGGCTCAGCGGACACGTTTCTCGATGTCATGTCTTTTTCAAAGTCCTGATCCGCAAACGGTCTCGCGGTTGCGAGATTGGTTACAATCATGGA
>QHRC01000260.1 GCA_003219995.1 Verrucomicrobiota bacterium | reverse complement strand
TGTTGGTGGGCTGGAAGATAAAGGAATCCAGATAGGTCGCCTGAGTTATCGAAGTAAATGTCCCAAAGCGCGTCTGGATTTGGAACTGAAGGCCAAGATCGACGCCTCGGGCGTTCTCCTTGCCCGCGTTAGTGTACGCGGTCTGGAGGAAGGTCACGGTTTCCGATGATTCATCGATAATGACCTCTTCTAAAGGCAACAGGCTTCCTGTTAGAAAGCGGCGAATGACTTCCTGCGCGCCAGGCACCACCACAACGCCATTTCGCTCGATGTCCCACAGGTCAACCGACACTGTCAGCGTACTGTTTGGGATAAAGTTCTGGATCCACTTTGGCGTGTAAACAACACCGCCAGTCCAGTTGCGCGAATCTTCCGGCTGCAGCTTTGGATTGGGCGCAATTTCTTCGGTCGTTTCCGGCGTCGAATTGCCCCCCGGCAACGAAGTCGGCGCCAAAATAAAGGCTGGCCCGCCGTAGAGCTGAAACAGACTCGGTTCGAGGAAACCTTCGCCCCAGGTGCTGCGAATGGTCAGCTCTTCGTCAAATGGCTGCCAGCGCACCCCCACCTTGGGAACCCAGGCATTGGTGTCGTTGTTTCGGAAAACCTCGACCCGGTCTGCCCCGGTGATCTCCAACGAGTAAAACCCAGGGATGCCCATCTTCGGACTGAAGATTGGAAACAACATTTCGGTATAGAAATCCCAGTCCTTGCGTCCTGCCTGAGTCCGAAACGATTGACCGACACCGGCCTCCTGTTTCAAACGGCCCTGGTCGTCAGGATCGAGAAATAATCTTTCACGCCGCCAGCCGCCGCCGAAGGCCAAGCCCACCCCGCCGGCGGGCAAATCAAACAGGTCTGTCGTGTAAATGTTCCCGTCCAGTCCCGCTAGTTTAGATGTATTGAGGTCCTTCCGGAACATGGTCGCGTAGTCTATCGTCGCGGCATTGGCTGCGATCGGATGTTGCAGAGGCTGCCCGAACGGATTGTACGGGATCGTTGTTCCGATAAACACCGATGAATTCGGATCAAAGATCGGGTCGTTCGCGTTCATAATCTGATTGAAGCGAATGACATTTACGTCTTGCGTCCGGGAAACGTTCAAGATTTGACTATACCGGAATGCGGCATCGTAACCCCAGCTTCCGTCAAAGAGCTTATCCCCTTTGACGCCAAGCGTGCTGAGCCAGGCTTCGTTCTCTTGATCGTACAAGCGGTTGCCGAAGTCGGCCAGACGCGCCCGCGTGCCGTTCGAAATAATCTGCTGGAACGGATTGAACGGATTGAAGGCGCCCACCGGAAGGCCAACTTCCGCAGCGGT
>QHRC01000259.1:2658-3479 GCA_003219995.1 Verrucomicrobiota bacterium | reverse complement strand
TGGTTATGAAACTATTGGTGGCGTTGGGCGCGAGTTCGTCGTGCTGCTTCACGTCGGCATAGTAAAAATCGCCGTAAATCCGCAGTTGATCGTCGCAGATCTTCTCCTCGAACGCCGCATAGCCGCCCCAGCGCTCCTGCTCTGGGAAAGAGCTCGAGAAAGCGTTGAAGTTAAAGCCAGGGAGTACACCGCCCGCCGCCCTGGGACGAGCTCTAAAGTAAATATAGTCGGTTGACAGGGACGTTCCGAGGGTACCGTTCGGCGGAGTCCCAAATTCTATTGGGTTTGTGGTGGGGAAGGGCGTCGCGCCAGCGGCGATGATGACGTCTTGGCTCAACTGAAGGTTCCACGGGGTGTTATTTGAGCTCAAAAACGGCGGCTTATCGGAGTTGCCGCGGTCATGATTGAACGTCGAGTTATGGTGATAGAACCAGATGTCACCGGTAATGCTCATCTTGTCGTCGCCAACTCCAAAGAGAATGTCGCCGTTGTAGAGACCGGCGTCTTTATCCAGCGTGTTGCCGTATTCGAGGGTTAGTTGTGCCCCACGGTAATCTTTATAGAGCTTGATGTTGATAACGCCGGCAACTGCATCCGCCCCGTAAGTGGCAGACGCGCCATCTTTCAGAACTTCGATGCTCTGAACGGCCGTAAGCGGAATCGTATTCAAATCGATGAAACCGGACCCTGGATAAGCCGCGACCCGGCGACCATCGACGAGAACCAGTGTAGCGCTCACATCGAAACCGCGCAACGAAACCGAGGCCGTCCCCGTCGGACCGCCCTGTGCTGTTCCGTTGTTTGCAACCGGAACACTGTTC
>QHRC01000259.1:0-2616 GCA_003219995.1 Verrucomicrobiota bacterium | reverse complement strand
TGTTAATCAAGTCGCGGTTAAGATTCAAAACCGGATTCGCACCGACTTCTTCCGCCGTCGGAATATTCGAACCGGTCACAATCACGCGCTCGACCTCGGCTTGGCTGCCAGGGCCTGCAGCCACGCCGGTCGGTGGTGGCGGTGGCGGGTTCTGCGCATAAGCGCTCGTGGCGATAACGAATGGAACTCCGACAGCAGCTGCGAGAGCGACGCGGACGTATCCTAATGTTTTAAACACGTTTCTAATCATTGGTTTCTCCATAGCTTCGGCGGTATAACGCAGAATGACGTTTTGGTGTTAGGCCAAAGAAACGAGATTCTGTGCCAGCGCGATCACCGGTAGCATTGGGGGCTCGAATCATAACCCCGCCGACCCAGTCCTAATTTATCTTAGGGATGTTGCGCTCGTTTGAACAAATCTGCGTTTGCGCTGTCACGGCGTTGACAGATGGCTCCAATATCTTCTTGTGGAAACGGGCACAACTTGCGGCAGATTCACCGGCAGAGTTATCTTAGTGCGTTCCGTTCTCTAGGCATACATCTATCGCCGACGATTGCGTTGCTACTATTCCATCGGGAAGAAGCCTCTCCTCTCGCGCAGGTTATGGCATCTTTTAGTGGTTTCCGCGATCTAACTTTGCCTTCTCAGCGAGTTTCGAGAAGAGAAGCCATCTTGTGTTGGCGCAATAACTCTTTGAACCTCGCTTCCGAACGCAGCGGATCCAACAGCGGATCATATCTTATCATTCGCACCAGGCCACGCACCCCGGCGGCTTCCCTGTTCAGGACTTTATCGAACCATTCGAACGCTTGCTCCTTCTCGCCGCGGGCAGCATATAGCTGCGTCATATCGTAAGGATCGGCCTTGCCTCATATCGTAAGGATCGGCCTTGCCTGCTTTCGATAAATCTGTGAGTTCACGCATAATACCTTCGGCATCCGCGCTGCGACCTGCCGCGACAAGGAACGTCGCGACCGAGGCTAGAACTACGGCTTTGTTCCCAGGATTAAGGTCAAGCTCCTTTTGATAACGCTCGATCGCTTGCTGATACATGCCGTTTAAAGTGTAGGCATATGCCAGGTTTTCCTGGATTGGACCAGAGTTGGGATCTAACTCCGCGGCCTTGTGGCAATATTCAAGAGCTTCCCGAAACTGCCGGGCAAACGCGAGGATGATTCCCAAAGCTGTGTTGTTCGTAGGCGAAAGCGGGTCGAGCTCTTGCGCCAGCTTCATCTCCGGCACGCCATCGTCCAGGTGCCCGAATGCGCATAACGCCCACGCATAGCGCTGGTGAGCGATAGCCAAGTTGGGGTTCAAGGCGACGGCGCGTCGAAGCGATTCCATGGATCCTTGATGAGCTAATTCTGTGATTGCACCGTCTCCGTTCTGATAAAACTGAACCATGGCTGTAGCGACGTGGCCCTCGGCTACGGAGTCGTCGAGCTGCAGCGCACGCTCGGCTGCTGCCTTGGCATTACGGATTCGATCCGGAGCAGAGTTAAAACCATAATACAACTGCAAGTAGTAGCAGTCGGCCATCATCGCATACGCAAGTGCATAACTCGGATCCCGTTCGACAGCCTGACGAAAATACTCAATTGCCTTCTCTAAGCTGTCCTTTGATCGCTGATTCCAGAAGTAGAGTCCCATGAGATACGAATCGTACGCGGCGGTGTTATTCGTGTAATGTTTGGACAAGTGCTTTTGTTGATCTTCAGTGAGATCTCGAACAAGAGATCGGGAGACCTTGTCAGAAATCGAGTCTTGAATACCGAAGATGTCGGTGAATGTTTGATCGAACTTTTCCGACCACAACGTGCGGCCGCTGCCGGAACCGACAAGTTGGACGGTAACGCGCAATCTATCGCCGGACTGTTGAACAGTTCCAGTTAAGATCGCGTCGACGTGCAAGGCGCGCCCAGCAGCGAGCGGATCACCGGAGGGGCCTTTGTATTTCAATACGGCGCTTGTTGGCACAACGAGTAGCTGCTTCAAGCTGCTCATTCTACCGATTACGGCGTCGGCCATGCCTAAGCCCAATAACTCGCCATTGACATTTTTGCCAAGCGGTTCAAACGGCAACACGGCGATCGAGCGAATGCTACCATTAGGGATGGCAGCAGGAGCCACCGGCGCCGTTTTGTGAGTCATCGTATAATCCTTTAACGACGCGACTTTCCCTCGTAACAAAAATAACCAAGCGGCAAGCAGGATTATGCCTACAACCGGAGCGGCAATGTACCATCGGCGGCGCGTTTTAGCCGTTCTGCGAGCACCGCCCAGCTGGGCGCCTGAGGTCCTAGATACTGCCTTCCCGTTTAGATATTGTTCTATGTCGCTAGCAAGGCCCGCCACCGACGGATAGCGCTTTGAAGGCTCCTTTTCCATCGCTCGTTCCACGATTCGGTCAAGTTGCCCTTGCAACTCATGTTTCGTCTTCGCATCAGTAACACTCTGGCTAGGTAGCCGCTCTAGCGAACACATCAGCCTCGAAGCATCGTCCGGCGAACATTTAGTCGCCGAAGAGGGGGGCGGCGGCGGCTTATCTGCCAATAATTCGTAAAGCATAGCCCCGAGCGAATAAATGTCTGTCGCGACTGTAGCTAATTCTCCAG
>QHRC01000258.1 GCA_003219995.1 Verrucomicrobiota bacterium | reverse complement strand
CGCGCAGATCTGGGAGTGCCTCGGCCGGAGCGACAATTTCATCATTGTTGAACAAGGGGCCCATCACGGCGATTTCGCGCGCGATGTCCTTGAAGTAGCTCGCAAAAGCTGGCCGGAATTCTTCGAAGCCTTGCGCTATCGCATCGTCGAACCGTTTCCGGTTTTGCAAGATCGACAATCACAAACGCTCGGCCAATTTGCGGATCGGGTCGAGTGGCGAAGATCGCCGCCCGATCTCGAACCGTTCACCGGGATTCATTTTTCCAACGAGCTACTCGATGCCATCCCCGTGAACCTGCTGGTATCGACCGGTGATGGTTGGCGCGAAAAGTTTGTCGCTCTTGAAGGCGACACATTTGTTTTTGCCGATCAACCAATTGCCGATCCAACGCTGCAAGCATTCGCAAAAAAGTTGCCCGCGCGTCCCGCCGGTTACGAAACTGAAGTCAATCTCGCGGCAATGGATTGGATCGACAATCTTTCTGCGAGATTGGAGCGCGGGTATCTACTTGCGTTCGACTACGGATTTTCACGCGATGAATTTTATGCGCCGTATCGGACGGCGGGGACGCTCCAAGTCCGGGAAAAGCATCGACAGCTTCCTTCGCCGTTCGAGCAAATCGGTCAGGCGGACATCACGGCGCACGTGAATTGGACGGATCTCGCGGAACGCGCGGAATCGCACGGTCTGCGCATCGCCGGATTTACCGATCAGCATCATTTCATAACCGGAATAATTTCGGAATCAGGTAGGGGCGGTTCCGGTGAACCGCCCGCGGGCGATTGGGGTCAATCGCCCCTACCTTCGCCAAAAGCGCGCCGCGCTCTGCAAACCTTACTCCATCCGGAAATGCTCGGGCGGGCGTTTCAGGTGCTGGCGTTCACGAAAGGAGCCGGTCTTGGCGCGCCGTTGAGCGGGTTCAAGTTTGCCCGCGAACCGCGGGCCGCGCTCGGCATGTGAAATTGGGATCTGAAAACAACGCGCGCAACAAGGTTGTAGCGGCGGTCTACTTGTCGCGCTGTAGCCGCCCGTAGGTGGATGACCGCCGATTTAAACGAATGTCGGCGCTCGCAGAGCGCCGCTACAGTTTTCCTCTGGCAAAAACGGAAATATTGCCTGCTGGATTCATGGCGTAATTTTGATACTGTGCTGGTTGCGTGAATCCGACTAAAGTCGTTCCAGAATCCGGTGCTCCGGCCGATGTGCCAGGCGCCACTCGGGCGCCCTCTGCCAGTCCGGCATCGGAGCGGGCTGACCTGCGCCCGGAAAATATTCAGGACGCAGTCATCCGATTGGCAGGAAATTCGCAGGATGGAATTCAAACCGCCGGCGCGTTTCTCGCGCGGCTGGCCGGACGCAGCGACCAGGACGTCATGACTTACATGACGATCCCGGCGACGATCTCCGGTGGACCGTCGATTTTTCAGGTCCGCATCGGCTCAGGCGAAGTTTTATCGGCCGGCGATGAAGCCGACTTTCTCGTCGCCTTTTATCAGCACAGTTACCAGGACCACCTCGACTTCCTCAAAGAAGGCGGCGTGCTCCTTTACGATTCGGACAACGTCGAGCCGAACCTCGACGACAAACGTTTCGTTTACGTCGGCGTCCCGATTACCGGCCTGACCGTGGAAGCACTCGGCGGGACGGCCAAGGACAAAGGCAAAAACATTTTCGTTCTCGGGTTGATCTCGAAAATTTTCAGTCTTGACGTCGACAAACTGAAAAAACTGATCACCGAAAAGTTCGCCGGCAAAGACGAGAGCATCGTCAACACCGCGATGATGGCGTTCCAGGCCGGCTACGCCTATCCGGTCGGCAATGTCCTGACCAAGCGCTACCAATTTGAGCATATCGTCAAAACCGGCGGACGCGCCCAGATTACGATGGATGGTAACCAGGCGATCGCTTACGGATTGATCGCCGCCGGCGTGCGCTACGGCGCGGGTTATCCAATCACGCCGTGGTCGTCGATCATGGAGATCCTGCGCCGCGAGTTCCCGAAATACGGCGGAATTTTTGTCCAGGCCGAAGACGAGCTGGGCGCGGTTTCGCTCTCGCTTGGTTTCTCTTATTCCGGATATCTCGCCGTGACCGGAAGCGCCGGTCCCGGAACAAGAGCGAAGCAATCGGTTGGGCGTCGATGGCCGAGATCCCGCTTATCATTTGCAACATCCAACGCGGCGGCCCAAGCACCGGTTTGCCGACCAATGTCGAGCAGAGCGATCTGCATCAGGCCATCTTCGGCAGTCATGGCGACAGTCCGCGGGTCGTCCTCGCCGCTTCGACGGTCGAAGATTGTTTTTACATCGCGATCGAGGCCGCCCGCATCGCGCGCAAGTACAGCACGCCGGTGTTCATTTTGAGCGACACCTCGCTGGCGACGCGGATCGAAGCTTTTGACGAACCCGATCTCACCAAGTTGATGGTCGATCCAAAACCCGACCTCACCCCGCGCCCGCCCGGCTTCAAGCCCTACGACCTCGAGCGCATCACCCAGCACGTCCCGCCCGGCACCCGCATGCTCGACGGGAAATATCCGTTGATGTCCGGCCTCGAGCACGACGAGATGGGCCATCCGACCGGCAGCCCGAAACTGCACATGGCGATGACGGCGAAGCGCCGGAAGAAATTACAAAAGCTCGCCGAAGAAATTCCGGTGCCGGAAGTTTACGGCGATCAGGAAGGCGACACGCTGCTCGTCGGCTGGGGATCGACCTATGGCCCGATCCACGACGCGGTGAAACTGGCGCGCGAAAACGGCGAGAAAATGGGCGCGCTCCATTTGCGCCACATTCATCCGCTGCCGAACGGGCTCGAAAAAATCTTCGCCAAATTCAAGCGCATCGTCACTGTGGAGATGAACGACCAGGGAATCTACGGGTTCGGTCAGCTCGCCATCATTTTGCGGGCCCGCTATTGCGAACCGAAAATCGAAAGCGTGACCAAGACCGACGGCCTCACCTTCCGTGTGAAAGAAATTTTGCAAGGCGTTTTTCCAGGCAAGTTTGTTTCACGCCGGGGCTATTCACCGAACCGTCCGGTTTCCGGAACGGCGAACAAGATGTCGAAGTTGCCCGCCACGAAGCGATCACCCAGGGAGTTGGATAACCATTTAGCGATTTAACGATTTAGAGATTTAGAGATTTAGAGATTGGAAAGAGATGCAGAGATGAATCTGGAAACCATGAAGCCACGAAAATGTTTCTGATGAATAAGGAAAACAGGAAATTAGGAATTAAATTTGGATCTGGAACCCATGATTCGGGTGTCCTCTTTTTCCTGCGTTCCTGATTAAATCTTTATGAGCGAAATAACAACCATTCCAGAAGCAGGCGAGGCGCCCGCGCTCCAAAGAGAGAAACTCACCAAGAAAGCTATCACCGCCGACCACCCCACCTGGTGTCCCGGCTGCG
>QHRC01000255.1 GCA_003219995.1 Verrucomicrobiota bacterium | reverse complement strand
AGAATGTCCACGCCATCTTTGTCGATCTGCTTCTCGAGCTGATCGATCTCCTCGTCGTCGGCGATCGCGTTCGCGCAAAGATCGTCGTCCCTCTGGAACAAACCTTTCATCGCGCGGTCGAGGCTGCGCTCGGTCAGGCCCGCCATCATCAGCACGTTGTTGCGCAGCGAAGCGAGCGCCTCGTCGAACGTTCCGAGAATATGTTTTGGCGCAATCACGTCGATCTTTCCGATGCCGATCTAAATTAGCCAAACCGCCCGGTAATATAGTCTTCCGTCTGTCGCTCGCTCGGATTTGTGAAAATCTTTGTCGTCGACGCAAACTCGATCAGGCGCCCGAGGTAAAGAAAGGCGGTGTAGTCGGAG
>QHRC01000256.1 GCA_003219995.1 Verrucomicrobiota bacterium | reverse complement strand
TCTGGATTCTCGATTGGAAATGCGACCTCGACGCGCCGCAAAAAGTTTCGCGGCATCCAATCCGCGCTTGATAAGAAAACCTCTGGTTGGCCAGCATTGGCAAAATGATAAATCCGGCTGTGCTCGAGGAAACGCCCGACAATGCTGATGACGCGAATGTTTTCGCTTAAGCGAGGGATCTTCGGACGCAAACAACAGATACCGCGCACGATCAAATCAATGGTCACTTCCGCGCAGGAAGCTTCGTAAAGTTTTTCGATCACCTCTTGATCGACCAGCGAGTTGAGTTTCGCGATGATGCGCGCCGGTTTGCCCGCACGCGCGTGATCGCGTTCGCGCTCTATCAAGCCGATCAGCCGTTGCTTCATATCGAAAGGCGCGACCATCAACTTCTTCAAACCAGGATAAGCGGCGAGGCCGGTGATAGTATTGAAAACGATCCCGACTTCCTCGGTCAGCTGCGGTTCGGTGGTGAGGAAGCTCCAATCGGTATAGATGCGGGCAGTTCGCGGATTGTAATTGCCCGTGCCGAGATGGACATAATGGCGAATGCGATCGGCATCGCGGCGGACGACCAAAAGCATTTTGCAATGCGGCGCGCCAGCCTCTTCCAGCCGGCGGGCCCATTGAATGTTGACCGCTTCGTCGAAGCGCGCGCGCAATTCGACGATAGCGGTCACTTGTTTGCCCGCATTGGCCGCTTCGATGAGGACCGCGACAATGGGCGAATCGCCGCCGGCGCGATACAGCGTGATCTTGATGGCAAGCACTTGCGGATCCTGGGCCGCTTCTTCAATCAGATCGACAATCGGATCAAAACTATCGTAGGGGTGATGAAGAAGAACATCCTGCCGGCGCAAGACCTCAAAAATGTCCGCATGCGGCGGAAGCGCGGGGTCACGTCCTGGTTGAAAGGGCCGGTCTTTCAGCTTGGCAAAGGCGTCGTTCGTAATGAGCGGCGTCAGATGCGTCATCGAGAGCGGACCATCGACCTTGTAGACGTCAGCCTCGGTCAGTTCGAAAAATTCGAGCAATAAGTCGCGAAAATCTCTCGGGCAATCGGTTTCCACTTCCAATCGCACCGCGTCGCCCCGGCTGGAACGCCGCAGTTCCTGCTCGATTGTGCGCAACAGATTCTCCGCCTCCTCCTCGTCGATGTAAAGGTCGCTATTGCGAGTGACACGAAAGGCATGCACACCTTCGAGGATCAAACCAGGAAACAACTCATCAATGTGCTGCTTGATCAAAGAAGCGAGATAAATGTAATCCCACGGCTCGTCCTTGCCGCGCGGCATGAGAATGAGCCGCGGAACGACGCGCGGCACTTGCACGATCGCATGCAACGGCTCGCCCCCGCGTTGCGCCTTGGCCCGCACGAGCAAATTATGGCTCTTGTTCAAGAGTTGCGGGAACGGATGGCTGGCGTCGACAGCGAGGGGCGTCAGCATCGGAAAGACTTCTTTTTGAAAATAACGATGCGCCCAGGCCGCGCGTTTGGCGTTCAGTTGCGATACTTCGCGGACGCGAATTCCATTCTTGGCAAGCTCCGGGAGCAGTTCATTGTTCCAAAGCGCATACTGGGTCGCGACCAGCTCGCTCACGACTCGCCGGATGCTGTTGAATGTTTCGGTCGGACTCAATCCATCGGGACCGACGTCGCTCGTCTCGCTCTCGATTTGTTGTTTGATTCCGGCGACACGAATCTCGAAGAATTCGTCTAAGTTCGAGCTGAAAATGGTGAGAAACTTCACTCGCTCGATCAACGGTTGCGTCGCGTCCTGCGCTTCTTCAAGGACGCGGCGATTAAATTCAAGCCAGCTCAACTCGCGGTTGATGAAGTTTGCCGGATCGGAAAGAGCGCGCACAATTGGAACATCGGTTGAGGCGACGACACTCGGCTGGTCGGCCGGCTGTTCTTCAATGGCTTTGGCGCTGGTTTGCTGCATTCTACTTCAAGATCGACAACGGAAGGTGGACGCAATCACTCTCGTGTCGCGCGGCCATCCGGGCAATCCCCGCTAAGTCGAAGCGACAAACGGTTGATGCCGGATGTCTTCGGCTGCCGCCGCATAGACCGCGTCCTCCGCGATATTGGTGGCGTGATCGCCGACGCGTTCGAGATGACGGGCGATGAACATTAAGTTCAAATAGCCCCGCAATTGCTCCAGATCCTCCGCCATTCGCTGGATCAAGCGACGACTGGCCACGCGGTTTAATTCGTCCAGTTTTTCATCGCGCGGAACGATCGCACGGCCGAGCTCTACATCTTCGCGCA
>QHRC01000257.1 GCA_003219995.1 Verrucomicrobiota bacterium | reverse complement strand
AAGAAAAAGCATCCGGCCGCCGCGGTAACTGCCGAGCGCTTGCATGGCGGCGTCGTTGATCATCCGGACGGGTTTACCGAGCGCTTTCTCGAAATTAAAACCGACCCAGCCGGAGCCAAGATGTTTTGGTTCGCTGGCGATGCGCCCATCTAGCACGGGCGATGGAAAGCCCATTGAGATAAAGTCGAATTTCCAATCGGCAATCAGTGGCTTGATCTGGGATACTATTTGGCGCGGCGTCATGCGCGGTCCCGA
>QHRC01000245.1:1477-3765 GCA_003219995.1 Verrucomicrobiota bacterium | reverse complement strand
CATGAACGGAATGCCCGCGGCGGTGATGGCTTCGATTTGGGCAACGTGGCTGGCGCCGCCTTCGAGCTTCACCCCTTGTGCGCCAACGTCGACAAACTGTTTCGCCGTCGCCAAAGCCTGCTCGGGTGTGTCGTAAGTGCGAATCGGCATATCGGCGATAAGCAAGGCGCGCTTCACTCCGCGCGCGACCGCGCGGGTGTGATGCAACATCTCCTCGAGCGTCACGCGCGTGGTGTCTTCGTACCCGAGCACTACCATCCCCAGGGAATCGCCCACCAGAATGATGTCGATCCCGCTTTCATCGAGCAAACGCGCGGTCGGATAATCGTAGGCTGTGAGCGCGGTGATTTTTTCGCCGCGCTTCTTCATTTCTCGAAAATCTTTCATTGAGAACCCCAATCGTCGCTCAAGCGGATCACTTTAGCCGATTCATCGAGTTGCGCGAGTAACTCGCGAACCGTCTTCGTCTGCCCCGGCAGGGTCAGGTCGGGCCGGATCTCGGCAAGCGGAGCAAGGACAAATCTTCGCAACTGGATTCGCGGGTGCGGCAACCGCAATTCTTCATTGTCGATCTTGCGGTCGCCAAAATAGAGAAGATCGAGATCGATCGGGCGCGATCTATTTCGCTCATGGTTACGTGCACGCCCCAATGACTCTTCGATTCGACGCAGTTTTGCCAGCAGCTCGGCAGGTCCGCCCTCGTAATCGAACTCCAACACGGCATTCAAAAACTTTTGCGCGCCAGGTTTGCAATTCACCGGATCGGTTTCATAAATAGCCGAGCAAAGAATTGGCGGTGCGACGCCGGCAAGATCGACAATTGCTCTTCGCGCCGCGCGCAGATTCGCTATTCGGTCGCCCAGGTTCGATCCGAGCGCGACAGCTGTTTTCATAAGGATTTCTCTAGCGGCAGTCTATGACTGTTGCATTAGATCTTCCGGCGCTCATAGAGCGCCGCTACAGATTCGGAGTCCAAGCACATCTCGCATCGTGTAAAGCCCTGCTCGTTTACCAATGACCCATTGCGCTGCGCGCAACGCGCCGCGAGCAAAAATTTCTCGGCTGCTGGCGCGATGCGTCAGCTCCACTCGCTCACCCGGCCCGGTAAAGACGACCGTGTGCTCGCCCACCACATCACCCTCGCGAATCGATCGCGTCGGGATTTCCTTATCGATCTTTCGCGCTTTCTTCAAAATTTCCGCGAGCGTTTTCGCTGTTCCGCTCGGCGCGTCTTTCTTCATACGATGGTGCGTCTCAATAATTTCAATACCAAACTCGTCGCTGAGGATTTCCGCGGCGTTGTGCGTCAAAGCAAAAAGTGCGTTCACGCCGATGCTGAAGTTAGAGGCAAAAACGATCGGCACGGATTGCGCAGTTTTCTTTATTAATTCCTGTTGGGCTGGCGAATGTCCGGTTGTACCAATGACCAACCCGCCTAAGGCGGGTCGATCTTGTCCGCCGCTGGACGGACTCGCCGTGGCGAGCAACGCGGCGCGGCAAATCTGTTCGATCGCATCGGCATGACTGAAATCGATTGCGACGTCGCAATTCTTCATGGCTGGCTCAATCGCGTCGCCAAGGTCGCATTGCGCGACGATTTCGATGTTCGGGGCGCGGCTGGCAAAATCGACAATTGTTTTCCCCATGCGACCGGCGGCGCCAATGAGCAAAACGCGAACGCGAGACTTTTTCATTGCGGCGCATCCTCACCCTACCCTCTCCCTGAGGGAGAGGTGGACGACGAAGTCGCCTGGTGAGGGTTCCCAACTCATTTCGTGCGCTCGAATGCTTCGATCGTCTTTCGTAAACGCGTATGATTCGTCTCGCTCATCTCGCACAAGGGCAGACGGACTTCGCCGGAGATCGCGCCGCGCCAGCCGAGCGCAGTTTTTATCGGTACCGGGTTGGGCTCGATGAACAAATCCTTGAAGAGCGGGAACAATCCACGATGTAATTTTGCTGCCGATTTTACATCGCCCGATTCGTAGGCGCGGACGAGTGCACAAACTTCCGCCGGAAATAAATTCGACGCTACGCTGACAACTCCAGCCGCGCCGACAGCCATGAAGGGCAGCGTGAGCGAATCATCGCCGCTCAGGATCGTGAATTCGTTAGGCAAACGCGCGCGCAATTCGCTCACGCGCTCGACACTTCCGCTTGCTTCTTTGATTGAGACAATGTTTCGGCATTCACCGGCGAGTCGCACAACAGTGTCCGGCAAAATATCCACGCCGCAACGGCCAGGGATGTTGTAAAGCATGATCGGCAATGCCGTCGCACCAGCGATT
>QHRC01000245.1:653-1438 GCA_003219995.1 Verrucomicrobiota bacterium | reverse complement strand
GGCTTGTTGTAATAAGGCGCAACGAGAAGCGCGCCATCAGTGCCGAGCTTTTCGGCCATTTTCGTGTCAGCCACGGCATGATGCGTGGCGTTCGAACCCGTACCGGCCAGGACCACGCAGCGTTTCTTCGCGATTGTAACCGCGAGCCGGATCACTTGCTCGCGTTCTTCATGTGAAAGCGTAGGCGACTCACCGGTCGTGCCGACTGCGACCACGCCGCTAATGCCGGCAGCGATTTGTCCTTCGATTAAATTTTCGAAGGCAGCAGCGTCAATCGCATCATCGCGAAATGGGGTGACAAGCGCTGTGAATGTGCCGCGAAACATTTTTGTAGCGGCGGTCTATGACCGTCGCACTTTCTCTTTTGAATTCGAGCGCCGCTCATAGAGCGCCGCTCCCGATAAATTAAATCTCGATCGTGCCTTCAAAAACAAACTCAGCCGGACCGGTGAGAGTAACGCCGCGAAACCGATCGCCATCCTTTTCGAAATCGACACTGAGCTCGCTGCCGCTGCGCACGATGACGCCTACGGGACCGTCGGCATTCTCGGTCGCGGCAAAAATGAGGGCGCTCGCGACCACGCCCGTACCGCACGCGAGGGTTTCATCTTCAACGCCGCGCTCATAAGTCCGGATGGCAACTTGTTTCGTTCCGCGTTTCTCAAGAAAATTTACGTTTGCACCCTTTGGCGAAAACATTTCGTGATAACGAATGGCCGCGCCCTCCCGCCGGACATCGACATCGTCAATTTGTGAAACCGGAACGACAACATGCGGCACTCCGC
>QHRC01000245.1:0-584 GCA_003219995.1 Verrucomicrobiota bacterium | reverse complement strand
CAACGTTACCAACTCATCGTGAAGCTCGGCGCCAATCACGCCCGCTGGAGTTTCAAAGGAAATCTTTCCTGGCGCTCCCGCAACTTTATGCGCGAAACGCGCAAAGCAGCGCGCGCCGTTGCCGCACATTTCCGCTTCACCGCCGTCGTTGTTAAAGTAGCGCATCCGAAAGTCCGCGCGGTTTTGCGCTTCTTCGAGCAGCAGAATTCCATCGGCGCCAATGCCACGGTGACGATCGCACATGCGTGTGATTTGGTCGGAATTGAGATGAATGTTTCCGGCACGATTGTCGATCACCACGAAATCGTTTCCAGCGCCGCTCATCTTCGTAAATCGCAGCATATTCTATTTATTCTAGTGGCGGCTAACCCTCTTGTCATGTCGACAAGGAGTTACGCGTGAACATGCGCTCCTCTCCAGAAGCAACAGCCAAGCGCCATTGCCCAGTGACGCTTTTGGCGCTTACTTGTCCAGCGTGAAAATGGCAATGGCTACGGTGTTTGCAGTGATTTTTGCGATCCCGACGCCTTTGGTTTCAGCCGACGATCTCAACGCGCTGATTCTCGATCAGATTAAGCAAATGC
>QHRC01000143.1:9132-9591 GCA_003219995.1 Verrucomicrobiota bacterium | reverse complement strand
AGATCGGCGTCGGCCAGCCGCCTTTCGCTAAAACGCGCGTTCCATTCTCCCAATGTTTTTTCCGCAATCGCAGCGGAGTGATAAGTTTCTACAATTTCAAAGGCCAGCTGCTTCTTCGCATCGAGCGGACTTGCGCCGGGTACTAGGGGACGGCCCAAGAGCAGCGGGTAATAGCGTTCCATCAACTCGTCCGAGATGCTCATTAACTTTCCAAACATCTCCGCGGCCGGCTCGCTCACGCCGACGAAGTTGTCGAAGCTTTTGCTCATTTTTCTGGAACCGTCCAATCCCTCGAGCAGGGGAAGAAGAAATACAACCTGCTGCGCCTGTCCTTCTTCCTTTTGAAAATCGCGGCCGACCAAAATATTGAAGAGTTGATCGGTCCCACCCAGTTCAACATCGGCTTTTACCATGACCGAGTCCCAGCCCTGCATAATCGGATATTGAATCTCGTGGGCG
>QHRC01000143.1:0-9051 GCA_003219995.1 Verrucomicrobiota bacterium | reverse complement strand
CGGATGACCTCCTCAAACGACATCGTTCGGAACCAATCGCCATTGCAAACTGTTTCGGTGCGGGCAGGGTCGAGAATCTTGAAGGCTTGCTCGCGGTAACTCTCCGCATTGGCCAGCACTTCCTTGTGTGTCAGGTGCGGCCGCGTTGTCGATCGACCACTCGGATCGCCGATCATTCCGGTAAAATCGCCGATAATGAGCACCGCCTGGTGGCCGAGATCTTGAAACTGGCGCAACTTTCGCAAAACGATCGAGTGGCCGAGGTGAATATCCGGGCTCGTTGGATCGACACCGAGTTTCACGCGCAGAGGTCGGCCGAGCGCGAGTTTTTCGCGCAACTCAGCCTCGCTGATGATTTGCGCGGCGCCCGATTTTAACAGTGCGAGCGCTTCATCCGGTTGCATATCCATGACGGAATAGCGCACCGGCCCGGCACGCTATCTATTTTTATTCAGCAACTCGCGCACCTGCTCGATGGTCATGGGCGGGTTCTGCCGGTCGAGCGACTTTTGACTTTTGCCTCGATCAAGGAACGGCCGGTCACCGGAAAAAGTGCGGGGACCGTTGGACTTCCTGCCTTCTTCGTAAGCACCGCGAACCCCGCGCGAGGTGGGAGCCGGAACGCTGCGCTTTGAATTTGTAACCTGCCGTTGCGAAGAAACGTTAGCCGCACCACTCGGGCCGCGGAAAGATTGGGAATTGAATTGCCAAGCCGAAAAATCCCGTGTTCCCGAAAAATCCTTCGAGTTCGATTTTCTCTGAACGTAAAATGTGCCAATGGTCGCTCGTCTATCAATCGATACGCGGTCGGCAACGAATTTTTTCTTCTGAGCTGTGTTCTGCAAAGTCATATCGGGCTTAAGGTGCCGGTCGACCAGTTTACTTTCCTGATCTTGCGCGCGGGCGACCGGCAGCCACAGCACTAAACCCAAAATTATCGCAAGGCTTCGCACGCCCGTAGGCTGCCGAAGCGATGGTGTCTTTGTAAAGCGCCGTTGAGTCAGTCGTCTCTCTCAGAGCGCGGAACGCAATCGGCGTGCCCCGGCGGGCGGCGCGACGCGACCATGAAGAATATCGCTCGCACTGACAACTCGGCCGTAATAGCGCGCGTTCGCTTCTTTTCGCGTTCCGATGACTGCGCCTTCCAGCGATATGCCGGCGAACAAACCTTTGCTCCGGCTGTATGTGTAAACGGCTGCGGTCGGCGTAATGTCCGCTTCTGCGGCGCGACCCACCGGGCCGGCCGCTGCGCTGACATCGGCGCCAACGGTGACATTTCCTCCGCGCGAGAACGCACGTACCGCAGCCCAGTTATTGAGAACAATGACGAAATCGGTCATTTCAGCGCCGACCTGTAAGCCCCAGCCCGCGCCGCCCGTGCCGACGAATGACGGGCCGGACCAGCCGTGATCGGTTCTTGCCACGACCACGCCGTGTCCGCCTTTGGCGCTAAAAATGAAGCCTGCCTTCACCACCGACATCACGGCAAGGCCGCGGGCGTGACGTAAAACGCTCCGCGGAATCTGATGTTCCGGCAGTGCTCGGAATTCACGGATAATTGACGCGGAATGATCGACAATTTCCTGTTCCGTCGCCGCACGAACTGATCCGAGCGCGAAAGGAACGATAGCAAGAATTGAAAATAGTTTTTTCATCGTTGTACAACTGGGTTCGCTAATCCTCCAATGAACGGATGTGTGGCGAAAGAGGTTGCTGGACTTCTCATGTAATGTGATTTGCGTAAAACTTGCGCGATCACGCTGAAAATGCGGCCGGTTGCAATTATCAAAATGGATTCTTTCAGTGACAACGAAGATGACGTGGCTTTTATGCGCGAAGCATTGCGACAGGCCCGGAAAGCATACGATGCCGATGAGGTACCGGTTGGCGCTGTCGTTGTGCGCGCAGGAAAAATGATCGCCCGCGCCTATAATCAGGTTGAGTTGTTAAAGGACGCGACGGCCCACGCAGAGATGCTGGCGTTAACCCAAGCCGAAGCCGGTGTCGGAGATTGGCGGCTGCTGGACTGCGATCTCTACGTCACGAAGGAGCCGTGCGTCATGTGCGCCGGGGCGCTTGTGCACGTGCGATTACGGCGTGTCATCTTCGGCTGTGCCGATCCCAAAGCCGGCGCTGCCGGCAGCACGATGAATTTATTGCAAACGCAAGTGCTTAATCACCGCTGCGAGATTACTCCAGGCGTTCTGCAAAATGAATGCGCAGCCATCCTCCAGATTTTTTTTCAGAAAAAGCGAAATCCGAAATCTGACCTTTGACCTCTGAAATGTCAGCGGCCTCCCAAGCCGTAGCCTTGAGCGCTAAAAACGCAGAAAAACATCGCTGCCTTCGCGATGCTCCGGCGTGGCAGTCTTCGCTTTGCTCTGCGCTCCAAGCGAAATCTGGCTGCCTCGCTAGGACTCGAACCTAGACAAAGAGATCCAGAATCTCTGGTGCTACCATTACACTACGAGGCAATGAGCGAGAAAATTAGAACCGATTTATCCTGCTGCAAGTCGAGCGCACTCGCCTCGCGCGTGATTTAAGAGGCTGCGGTTTTCGCCCCGAGCAGGATCTCAGCGCCTTCGCGCGCCGCTTCCACTTCCAAAGGCTTACCGCTTTTTGCCGCTAACGCGCGCGCGTGTTCCACCATTTTATCGATCATCTCGTCGTCATGATTTGGATCATGATGGAAAAGCAGGAGCCTGCGAACGTCTGCATCAAGCGCCAACGAAACCACACTACTGAGGGAGCTATGACCCCAACCGATGTGCTTCGTGTACTCCTCGTCCGTATATTGCGTATCGAGGATCGCTAGGTCGCAGTCTTGAATAAACTTGACCATTTTTGCGCGCTCGGCCGTAGCGAAATCGCGCGCTTCGTCCTCGCTGATTCCATCGCGCGAGGCCAACTGCAGCTTGAGCTGCTCATACGGTTCATTGTCGGGAAAGTAGGCAATCGAACCGGAGCTTGTAAAAAGTCGGTAACCCGCGCAAATGCCTGGATGATTAGCGAACTTGGAGCGCACCTCGACGTTTCCGATTTGAAACTCCATCTCCTTCAGTTCCTCAATCGCCAGGTGGCTCGGGAGTTCGCGTAAGCTCACGGGGAAAAACGGCGTCTCCATTTGGCTAGCCAGGATCTTTGCCAAACCAGCGCGAGCTCCTTCATAACCCAAAACGCGGATGAGATTCTTCTGATTGTAAGCGGGAGAAAAAAAAGGCAGTCCCTGGATATGGTCCCAGTGAGTGTGTGTAATCAAAAGAGTCAACTTCATCGAGCGAGATCCAAATTCTTTGTCCAAGGCGAGACCGAGCAGGCGGATCCCGCTGCCAGCATCGAGAATAATGATCTCGCCATCGGCGCGCACTTCCACGCAACTGGTGTTTCCGCCATAACGGACTGTGCTCTTTCCGGGAACCGGAATTGAACCGCGAACGCCCCACAGTCCTATTCGCACAGGCATCGACTCGAGTTTCGCCGCAGATTTCGGTTTGGGACGGCGCGGAATCTCGGGCAGAAGCCGATCGATCGTGCTGGAGAGCAGTTCCCAGGTGATCGGCTTTAGCAGATATTCGTCGGCGCCGGCTTGGAGCGCGCTGGTTCGATCGACTCCATAATCGCGGCCCGAGACGACGATGATCTTTGTTGGTTGCAGCTGTTCGCGGATAGTGCGGCAAACCTGAAAGCCATTCGATTTTGGCATTAACAAATCGCACAGGATAAGCTCCGGCCGATCGCGCAACGCAAGCTCGAGTCCGGCGTCACCGTCATTCGCTTCCAAGACCTTCCAATCTTCGCGTACGAAAAGACCTGCGATCGCGCGGCGGCTTTCGGCATCGTCTTCGATGATTAAGACGCGAGGCATGGGTGCAAGCTGATTGGCACCTTCATTTAAAGCAAGCTCGAACCAAAGGCCCCAGGCCCTTTTTTCCAGCGCAATTCCGGATGCAGATTAATCTCGTCGGGACGTACGTCGAAACCGACCGAGCGCAGCAAATATGAAACGCCTTCGCGGCTTTCCATCGTTTCTTTCAGGCTGCGCGCGAATAGCTCGATGTATTCCTTGTAAGATTCCAGCGCCAGCTTGCCTTCGGCGAAATGTTCCGCCAGCGCGTCGTCGTGATAATCGATCAGGTCGATCAGCGCGCGCCGCAGATCGACCCGCAATTTCGGATCGATCACGACCTTAAATGGCGTCGCGGCCGGATCGGCCTTGGCGAGATTTTGCTTTCTCGCGCCGGTTTGCTCGGTTGCGACAATCTGGAAATCACGGTTTTCTGCCATGTCGATCTTGCCGATTCTCGATCTTATAGCAGATGAAGGGGAACTTTTCGCGCTAAATTTTGATAGGAGGGCGCCGCGCCGTCCGCGGACATCGCAGCGCGATGTCATCCGCCACTCTCGCTCGGAGCTAAAAGAAAATTGGTATGATCAGGATCGCGACGATATTTGCCACTTTGATCATTGGATTGATCGCGGGGCCGGCGGTGTCCTTGTAAGGGTCGCCCACCGTGTCGCCGGTCACTGCAGCAGCGTGCGCGAACGAGCCTTTACCGCCAAGATTTCCTTCCTCGATAAATTTTTTTGCATTGTCCCAGGCGCCGCCGCCGGACGTCATGGCGATCGCAACAAATAATCCGGTTACGATCGTGCCGACGAGGAGGCCGCCGAGCACAACAGGGCCAAGCGGTTTGATGACCGCGACCGCGACGACAAAAACCAGCGGCAACAGCGCCGGAACAATCATCTCACGCAGCGCCGCTTTCGTCACGATGTCAACACAAGTGCCGTAATCCGGCGTGTCTTGCCCGGTCAAAATTCCCGGCTTCGCCTGCAATTGGCGGCGCACCTCGACCACGACAGCGCCGGCCGCTTTTCCCACGGCATCCATGCTAAAAGCCGTGAAAATAAACGGCAGCAGTCCGCCTATGAAAAGTCCGATGATCACCTTCGGTTCCGTGAGCGAGAACTGAAACGTAAAGACGTCACCGCGCGCCGTCACGTGATCGCGCAATTCTTCGACATACGATCCAAACAAAACCAGTGCCGCCAATCCGGCCGAAGCGATCGCATAGCCTTTGGTCACCGCTTTCATCGTGTTGCCGACCGCATCGAGTTCGTCGGTGACCGCGCGAATTTCTTTCGGCAGGTTGCTCATCACCGCGATGCCACCCGCATTGTCAGTGATCGGACCGAATGAATCGAGCGAGATAATGATCCCGGCCATGGACAACATCGACATGACGGCGATCGCGATTCCGTAGAGCCCGGCGAAATGAAAACTGAGCAGGATGGCGATGCCGATGAATCCCACTGGCAACGCCGTCGCATGTTGTCCGACGGCGAGCTCGGCGATGATGTTTGTGGCGTGACCGGTCTCGGACGCACGTGCAATTTTCTGCACGGGCCGATAGCGCATCGAAGTGTAATAGTTAGTGATCATCACCACGACTGCGGTCATGACCAGCCCGATCACCGAAGCGAAGTAAAGTTGAGTAGGTGTTCGCAACAGTCCACCGACTGTGAGTCCGTTTGGAAATAGACGGTGCGTCGCCGGCCAAAACAAAATGGCGGAGACCAGTGCGCTTGCTCCCACCGCGCCCATTAGCATGCTGGCCGGTTTGCCGTTGGCGACGTTGACAAACAGAACTCCCAGGATCGCGCCCAGCACGGAAATGCCGCCGAGGACAAATGGATAAACGATCGCGGCCGGCTCCGCCGCGAGCGTGAGCGCGCCCACCAAGATGGCGCCGATCAGGCTGACTGCGTAGGTTTCAAAAACATCCGCCGCCATGCCCGCGCAATCGCCCACGTTATCGCCTACGTTGTCCGCGATCGTTGCCGGATTGCGCGGATCATCCTCCTCGAGGCCCTTCTCGATCTTTCCCACCAGGTCGGCGCCGACATCGGCCGCCTTCGTATAAATGCCACCGCCGAGTCGCGCGAACACGCTGATCAGGCTGGCGCCCAACGCCAATCCCACCAGGCTCCGTACCGCCATGTCATGCCCGACCATCTTTCCCGCGACGGTGTAAAAGATCGACACCGCGAGCAGCGCAAGACCAACCACGAGCAAGCCGGTCACCGCCCCGCCATTGAACGCGATTCGCAATGCCGCGGTGCGCGACTGACTGGCCGCCTGCGTCGTGCGCACATTTGCGATTACGGCGATGCGCATGCCGATGAAACCGGCCGCGAGCGAGCAAAACGCGCCAATCACAAACCCAATCGCCGTCGGATGATCTTTGAAAACGAAGAGGAGAATGAAAATGACAACCGCGATCACGCTGATCGTGACGACCTGCCGGTTCAGGTATGCTTTCGCGCCTTCCTGCACCGCCGCCGAAATTTGCTGCATGCGCTCATTGCCGGCCGACTTTCGAATGACTATCGTGATCAGGAAAAATGCGAAGGCCAGTCCGATGGCCGCGCACAACATCGACAAGTGCACGCCGGAATCGAGAAGAGAGAAAGCGAGAAGCACCGTGATCATTGCGCAATAAAGCGCAGGACTTTATGAAGAATTGGCCCGCTGGCAAAGGCTATTGTAGCCGTGCAATACTCTAGTCGCCGCTCTCGGAGCGGTGCGATGCGCGTGAGATTTAGAGAGCGCGTGCCGCGCATCGCGGAACGCAGCGGCTACACTCTGTCGCGTTATAATTCGAAAAACGTTTTCAACCGGCGCAAAAAGGTGGCGCGATATTCGGTTTCCTTGGCCGCTTGATCGGCGGGCCGGGCCGCGTCTTTGACGACGCCTTCAGTCTCCATTTTCCGCGTGGCCAGGATCTCGCTTAATTGCCGAAGGCAATCGGGCGAGTCGCGAATGATTCCAGCCATCACGTCTTTGCTGATTTCCATGACGTAACAATCGCCGTCGGCGCGCACGGTCGCGCTGCGTCGCTCGCCGGTGAGCAGCGACATCTCGCCGAAATAATCGCCCGATCCCAAGGCAGCAACCTGAATAGGCGATCCGTTTTGGTTAACCGAAACGTTCGCTGTCCCGCGCAAGAGGATGAACATCGAATCGCCCTCCGCGCCTTCCTGGATCACGCGCTCGCCGCGTCCGAAATGATTAAGACTTGCCTCTTTGACCAGATTTTCGATCTGGGCATCCGACAAACACTCAAAGAGCGGTTCGTCCCGAAGAATGGTGCGCGCCTCCTCCTGGTCTTCCTGCACCGTCCGTGCCGCCCGGCGCTCGACATGCAATGTGCGAATCGGAAAGGGGATTGTGATGCGCTGCCGCTTGAGTTCATACCAAACGTTCGTGCGAACGGCGTCGTTGATCTCGTTGATTCTGGAATGGTTCCCCATGTAGTACTTGATCTCGTAGATCACCGCGGAATCGGCAAAATCGACCAGAAAAATTCTTACCTTCGGCTCCGCCAGAACACCGTCCGCGGTGGAGGCCGCTCGGAAGAGGGCATCCTTCACACGATTGGGTGGGTTTTTGTACTCAACTCCGACGCGAATGCGCATGGCATGGACTTCCGTCGGATAGTGAAGATTGACGATCGCATGGCTAACCATCTCGTTGTTCGGGATGTCGAGATAAATAGCGTCATTCGTACGCAGGCGCGTTGAACGCCAGTTGATCTCCATCACTTCGGCAAACCGTTCACCCACCTGTAACCAGTCCCCGACCTTATAGGGCCGGTTAAGTTGGATCGATATGCCGGCGATGATCCCGGCGAAAAAGTTCTGCCCAGCGAATCCGAGAATGATCGCGACTACGCCGGAACCGGCGAGCACCCCTTTTAATTGCGCCTCGGCGTGATAGCCGGAACTCAGGACAAATAGAAGTGCAACGAGAAAAATGATCCCGCCGATGACCTCACGCAGAAAATGTGGAATCGGCGTCTGCCTTCGCTGTTCGAAGTACAGGTCCCAAACGTAGCGATTCACTAATGCGACGACGAACGCGGTACTGAGAAGCACAACGGCCGCGCCGACGTGGTTACGCCAGTTTGTGTGCAGTCCGTAGGCCGCGATCGCCGCATAGAAAGCGAGGGTCAGGCAGAAAAGACGAAAGAGAAGGCCGAGCCTCACCCCGGCACGACGCTTCAGGAAACGCCCGATCGCGAGTGCAACGAAAAATGTCGCGATGAAGACGACTACTGTGACGGCGGCCCTCTGCGTCTCAAATAAGCTGGTGAACATCGGCGGTGCGCGATGAGTTTACCAAGAGGCAGGGCTTGCGACAAGCGCGCGCGTGTAATGGTGGCTGTCCCTCAGCGGCGACAGCGCCAGCATTCTGTCGCGTGAGGACACGTGCCTCTACACCCTACTCGCGGGTCTTCTTCTTGAGCTCGTCCAACCGATGAATGATGTCGCTCAAGAGGAGCTCGTTCTTGAGGTTCAGTTGATAATCGAGATTAGCTCTGAGTCGATCTTTCTGCGCCTGCCGGTTTTGCGCCATGATGATGATTGGCGCCTGGAGACCGACGATCATTCCCAGGACAAGGTTCAAGAGCACGTAAGGGTAAGGATCGAATCCGCTGTCCTGGAGCAGCCAGGTGTTCAACGCTACCCAGAAAAGGAAAAATCCAACCGAAACCCCGATGAATTTCCAACTGCCTCCAAATTCCGCGATGACATCAGCCGCGCGGTCCGCCAATGTGAAACGAGCCGCTGCTTCCTCGTTCACGTTCCGCGAAACCCTGTGGCGCAGAAGTTCGTCGGTGCGGCGCAGTCGCTGCGTCAATGCCGTCAGCATTTCGAGCGCGATCCGAGGATCGCCTTTCATAAAGGAGAGAAAATCGTCGCGCGTCAGTTTGGCCAGGCGCGCATCCTGAATCACGGTCGCGTCGGCCGAGCGCCCGCGGCGATCGATTATCGACATTTCGCCGAAAAAATCGCCCGGACCAAGCTCGGCCAGAGTGACGACATGTCCGTCCGCATCCGTGACGCTGATGTGCACCTTGCCTAAATCGATGAGATACATGGCATCGCCAGGGTCGCCGTTTCGACAGATCACAGCCGAGCTCGGGTAGTCGTGAATCGTGAGATAATTACCGAGTCGCGCCGTCGCTTCGGGATCGAGGGCGGCGA
>QHRC01000171.1:3171-4384 GCA_003219995.1 Verrucomicrobiota bacterium | reverse complement strand
CACGGAAGATCCGTGGAAGAACATCGATCAGAAATACAAGATTGGCGATCTGGTCAAAGGCAAAGTGACCAAGCTCGCCAGTTTCGGCGCGTTCGTGCAATTAGAGGATGACATCGACGGTCTCGTCCACATCTCGCAGCTGAGTGAAGATCATGTCGCGAAAGTGAAAGACGTGCTCAAAGTCGGCCAGGAAGTCGAAGCGCGCGTCATCAAAGTGGACAAAGTCGAGCGCCGCATCGGATTGTCGATCAAAGCCGCAAACTATTCCGAGGAAGAACTGCGCAAAGAATCCGAAGCGTTCGACACGCTCAAGCCCGGCGAAGACATGGTCGGCCTGGAGAAAGCCTTCGCCGCCGCCGAACAGGAAGACTATCGCCCCGGCGAATCCAAAAAGACCGCAAAGGAATCAAAAGAGCCGAAAGAATCCAAGCGCGAGTCGAAGAAGACGAAGAAATAATTCTGTGGCGCCGCGTCCCTTTTGGCGGGATGAGACAGAGCGGCATCGGGCCGCGAATGCGGTGAGGATGCCGCTGCGTTTCCTCATCGAGCAAAAGCGTCTGCACTGCAAAGTGAGAGGTGAGAGTTCCAATCGGATCGACGTTCATCAATTGCGCTAGAATATCCGGATAAACTCGATGCCAGTTAGCTGTTATGAGCTTGAGAATCGAACTCTTTACGTTGGCGACCGAAGTGTTCCGCGAGCAGGCGGACAAGGATTACATCGTCGCTCGTTCATGTTACCGAATGAATTTGCGCGAACAGTTCCTTTGGGAATCCCTCCAAGCGTGCGAAAAATACTTAAAGGGAACGCTCCTGTGCAATAAGCTGAGTGCGCGATACGACCCTGCCACCTATGATCCTAACAAGAAACGAAACAAAGAATTTGGTCACGATTTGACTCGGCTTTTTGCGGTCGCTCGAACAATTGGCGACTTGCCACTGGATAAGCCAGATTGGCTGCCGGATTTTCTCAAATATCTAACGACCTTTGGTAACAATATATCTCGGTCCCATTTTTACACCTTCAGTCGGCGGAATGTTTTTCTTGCGATAATAATCCCTCTACAACTGCGATATATTTCTCGCAGTAAGCAATCTCCTGTCCGAAGTCTTTTAATTTCCGGGCGAGAATTGCAACTCGTTCAAAACAATAAGGAGCCGGAACCAAGCCGACCTTGTCGTACGTCGCCAATTCCGCATCGCAGCATCTCTT
>QHRC01000171.1:0-3160 GCA_003219995.1 Verrucomicrobiota bacterium | reverse complement strand
GCTTTTTCTCGTCGGCAAGCTCCCAAGTTTGTTTGCCGCTAACGAGATTTACTCCGCCGGTCGCTTCAGCAATGGCTTCGCCGAGAGCTTTTCCCGGGCTGCTGCGCATCCGCGCAAATATCTCTCTCAACGCATCCATACACTTCTCTCACTACCAGTGAAAGAGATTCCTCGACTTCGCTCGGAATGACAACAGAGAAGCCGGTAAACAAAACGCGCCTCTCCGCTCGCCTTCAAATAAGAAGGCAGAGCAGAAAAGGCGCGATTGATTAGTTGACTGACTCCGCTTCCCGGCTCGTCAACCCTAGCGGGCTTCCCGTCGACGTCGCTCGGCTACCGCCGGCTCCGTTGTCGATCTTAGCGATTAATCCTGGTCGAGGATCACGCGGTCGACGACCATGTTGCCGCCTTCAGTCATGTAGTGAACGCGGACAGGAGCGCCCACTGTGATTTTTGTTCTCACCGTGGCTTTGTCCAGCTCCCTACCGCTACGTGTGACGTAGACGACGCGTTTGCCAAAGCGATACTGCCTTGGTCCGGCACTTTCTTTCAGCACGATCGTGCCCCCGGGTCTGAGCTCGGTGATTGTGCCGCTTCCCTCAGCCGTGGTCGTTGTCGTGGTGGTCTCGGTGACCTGTGCCCACGCGAACGGCGCCGCGACTGCTAACGCCATGCTTAGTATTACCTTCTTCATTCGTTATTAGACGCGACGCCAGCGGAGTGTATTCGGATTTCTCGAGAAATGGATAACCCGAGGACCGAAAAAGGCTTTGCGCGACACTATTTCTCGGATCTTTGCAGATAAAGCAATCCGCTGGGAGTAAACCAGAAGATCGACATCAACTCTCCGACTCAAGACAGCTGCTTTCGCTTCGCGGCGCCTAGGAAGCCGGTAGATAAGCACCCGGCGAGTCACGCCAAAGACAGACTTTACAGGATTGCAACGAGTGGCTTGATCGCGCATTCTCCCACGATTGCGCTCGCGCCAGAGAAAATCCGGTGGTCATGACATTTAGGTTTGTCCGATATAAGTTCCAATTGGTGATAACTGCCATGGCGGTCTTGCTGCTGGCAATGGCCGGCTGTGGAAATCCTTCCCCTGAAATTGTCGGTAAATGGGAGATGTCGGGGGGCGATCCAAAAGCAAGAGTTTGGGAATTCTCTACGGATAGGTCTGTCCTGATCGGGAAGACGCGAGGCAGATATAGTCTCGGCGACAATAACCGAGTTAAGGTCCAGACCCCGTACGGAACCATGGCTTATCATATGGAATTCTGGGGCGACCACATGATTTTGACAGAGGTCAACGGTGCTAAGCTTGAGTTTAACAGAATAAAATAAAAACAGGGTGATGCGTCGAGTTGAGGCCAAGCCACAGGGCAGAGAGGGCAGAGCCCAGAGATCAGAGGACAGCGATCAGGGGATCAGAGGTCAGTCTGCGTTCCACTTCATCAGGCGAATAAAGACAGCAATGTGAACTGTAATCAGCAGCGGGACCAGAAAGCCGGGAATCAAGAGCCACGGTAGGGTTGTCATGATGGCCGAGCTGGGTTCGGCGAAAATCAAGCGAGCTGGACCGGGCGAGGACATTGCGCCTAATCCGACCGCGACGAGCAGATCCGCGATTCCAATCACGTTCCAAATCCATAGAATCGCCCGAGCGTTTACGGTCCGTCGACAGACAAGCCACGCGACTAGAATAGCGGTTGCTCCGACAAAAATGTCGCCCTAGCCGGCGACCGGAGCGAATGGCGCTGGCAAACGACCAGCGGCGAAGAGAATGATAAAGCTTACGCCGAGCAAACGAACCGTATGCACGCCGACCAGCAGCCAGAGCGGCACTCGATGGAAATTTTCGCGCAACGATTGGACGCGCGCGACAATTAGGCAAAGAACAGCGATCGGAAGCGCGACGGCTAGGCCGAGACCCGGCGTGCCAAGTCCATGTTCATAATAGAGGGCGCGGGTCGCGGCCAAAATTACGACGATGATAAACCAAATGCCAAGCCAGACAGCTATGCGAATGCGCGTGGGCGGGTTGGAACCAAATCCGATCGATAAAGCGGCAATGACGATTGCGGCTGAGGCGGTCAATTCAATGGAACCATAGATTATCCTTTTGTCACTAGAGGTTCCTCGACTCTTCTCAGAATGACAATACGAAGCCGGTACAGAAAACGCGCCTCTCCGCTCCGCGCGAATAGAATTCGGCGAAGCAGAAAAGACGCGGTTGATTGTTGAGTAATTGACTCGCCTTTCGGCTAGTCAACTCCGTTGTCGATGTTAGCGATTAATCCTCGTCGAGGATCACGCGGTCAACGAGCATATCGTTACCTTCGGTAGCATAATGCACGCGGACTGGGGCACCCACTCTAACTCGTGTGCGCACCGTCGACTCATCCAGTTCTCTACCGCTCCGCGTCACGTAGGTGACGTGTTTGCCGAAACGATAATGCCGTGGCCCGGTGCTTTCTTTCAGCACGATGGTGCTGCCCGGTGCCCACTCGGTGATTGTGCCGCTTCCCTCAGTCGTGGTCTTTGTGCTGGTGGTCTCACTGACCTGTGCCCAGGCAAACGGCGCCGCGACTGCCAATGCGATGCTCAATATTACCTTTTTCATTCCCTCTTAGACGAAGCACAGCAACGCTTATTCGGCATTCATCGATAACCTGTAATTCACAGATAAAGCCCGATTTGATTCGCAGATCAAAGGGCGCTTTCATCGCGCGGACATCTATTCACTCGCTTTATCCGGCACAGAGCCAACCATGTGCGGTCGCAGCAATTTTTGTCTCCGTTAGCCGAACAAAAATGCTGATGCGAACTGCGATAACCTGCGAACACGTTGACGAACCAAATGAAGCAAAGAAAGGCTTCATAATACCGAAACCGGCCGCTAAATTATTAGTTTCACCGGTTATTTTTCGCGGAAAAGACAATTTCCTTGGCCATGCCACTTGGTTTTTTTGTTCAACACAAGTCGCGATTAACAATTATCGCCTTGGCAGTTTTGCTGTCCGCTACCGCCGGCTGCGGCGGTCCTTCCCGCGACATCGTCGGTAAATGGCGCACATCCGAGGATGCCAATGCACTCGTCTGGGAATTCTCTGGAAATCGTTCTCTTCTGATCGGGAATACGCGAGGCAGGTATAGCTTTGGC
>QHRC01000142.1:3748-15150 GCA_003219995.1 Verrucomicrobiota bacterium | reverse complement strand
AAAATGCGCATGAAGTTAAACCTTGTGGCCCGTCATGAGCGTGTAAATCACGATCGCCGCACCGATCAGTGGAAGCGGCACAAAGGCGAGGCGAATTTTCGGGCCGGTAAAATATTGGGTCGAGATTGCGCCAATCTGCGCGCCGATGGCCGCGCCGGTGTGCATGACGAGTGCAATCAAAATGTCGACATTCCCTTTGATCGCATGCGTGAAAGTTCCGTAACTGGCCGAGATGATGATCTCAAACAAATCGGTTCCCACGGCAAGATGCGTTGGAACGCCAAGAACGTAAACCATCGATGGCATGCGAATATAACCGGCGCCGCCCCCAAGAAATCCGCTGAACAATCCGCCGACGAAAGCAACCAGAAGGATGATCCAAAGGGATATGGTTACACCGGAAGTGGGCAGTTTAATAATCGGCCAAATCTTCAGTCGCTGAATGTCACGCGTGACATGCATGAATGCCGACTGATCCTGCTTCGCCGTCGCACCTTTGACTAATCCTCGCGGCATTGGCTTGCGCAACGCGAGCGTTTTGCGGCTCTCCCAAATCATGAATGTGGAGATGCTCAGATAGACGGCGATTGAGACGATGCTTACCACCAGGTTGACGTTGCAGGCGCGCTTCAAAATTTGAATCAACTGCGCGCCCACTTCCGCCCCGCCGATGGTTCCGAGAGCCATGATTAATCCCAGTCGAAGATCGACATTGCCAAGCGCGCGATGCCGTTTGGCCGCCACTACCGATTTTCCGACGATGTGGGCGAGATCGGTGCCGACCGCGAAATTCCAGTCCAACCCCATTGCGCGCAACGCCGGCCCGGCGATAAAACTGCCGCCCACCCCAAAAAACCCTCCGAGGACGCCGATCAAAAACCCGGTCACCATCAAATACATCGGGCTGATGTGCGCGCCGGAGATTGGGAAAAACATGTTCTTACTCCGAGCGGCCGCGAAGCATCCGCAGCAAAAGTGTGGTTACACTTTCAAGCACGACCGCTTGACCAATGATGAGCAGAATCGCCACGCCGGCATAGGTGTATCGATGACGGACCTCGAGCTGATGCAGTCCCTCCCCCAGGAAATGCAGCACCAGAAAAAAATATGCTACGACCAGCGCGGCGTAGACCACCAGCTCGATCGCAAAAGCTCGCAACGTTTTGGCCGTCTCTTTTTTCATCTCCGCCCCACCTGATTCGCCGCCCCTCTGTCTGGTGGTTGCGCAGGAGCTCGTCAACGAGCAAATTTCATTGCGGCCCCGATGTTTTCTCCTAACCTTCCAATCCACTCTTTCAAAGGGCCGAATCATGGCTGACGCCGCAAACAAATACGCCGAAAACGTTGCCGGAAAATTTTATGTCGATGACCAATGCATCGACTGCGATTTGTGCCGCGAAACCGCCCCCGTCAATTTCAAGCGCAACGATGACGGCGGGCATTCTTACGTTTACAAGCAACCGGAGAGCCCGGAAGAAGAAGCCCTCTGCAAGGAAGCGATGGAAGGTTGCCCGGTCGAAGCCATCGGTAACGACGGGGCCTGATCTTGTAGCGGCCCGAATGCTTTCGGGGCCGAAGTCGATGGCGAGGAGAAAAAAACGGCGCTCACAGAGCATCGCTACATCCGTCGCACTGACCATCGCCGGTTCGGACAGCAGCGCTGGCGCCGGTGTCCAGGCCGACCTGAAAACTTTCAGCGCATTCGGAGTTTATGGATTGACGGCCGTCACCTGCGTGGTCGCGGAAATTCCGGGAAAGGTCGTCAAAATCGGCAGCGTCTCCGCCGCAACCGTGCGTGCGCAAATTGAAACGCTTTTTGAAAGCTTTCCAATCGCGGCCATCAAAACTGGTTTGCTTTATTCAGGTGAGATTGTGGCGGCGGTTGCAAGTGCGCTGACCGAGCGCATCACGAGCGGTGAGCGCCTTCCTCCGCTTGTAGTTGATCCGGTAATGGTCGCCACTGGCGGCGAGCCGCTTTTGCGCGATGACGCGATCGGGCTTTACGAACAAGAACTTTTTCCACTCGCCTCTCTCATCACACCGAACATCGACGAAGCAGTCAGGTTAAGCGGCAAATCGATTGTCGATCTTGCCACGATGCAGACTGCCGGAGAAAAACTCGCAAGAAAATATCGCGTGCCCATCCTACTGAAGGGCGGTCACCTTCGCCGTGGCCATGCGATCGATCTGTTATTTTACAACGGACGCATCACGAAATTTACCGCACCGTTTGTGCGGGACATTCGGACACACGGGACTGGCTGCACTCATTCCGCTGCCATCGCGGCAGGCCTCGCGAACGGTTTATCGCTGGAGCGGGCCATCCGCTCCGCAAAGAAATTCGTAAACGCGACAATCATGCGGCATCTAAAATGGCAAAGTGCTGCCGGCACCAGCATCTACGCGCTCAATCACTCGCCTTACGAGTCGCGCGGCTGATTTTCCGCGGCGATCTTGTCGCCCTTGGCTTGCGGCCCGGTTTCTTTTCCCAGCGCTTCGACTCCATTGCTTCCAGCGCGGCCGCTGTTTCGGCTTGTTTTTTGCTGCGTCCGCTGCCCTTTCCAAGAACTTTTCCTTCCCACACCACTTGCACGACGAATGTTTTTTCGTGCTCCGGTCCGCTTTGCGTAATTAGTTCGTAAACCGGGCTCTGTTGCGAAATACTTTGCAGCAATTCCTGCAAATGACCTTTCGGGTTAATGTCGACCGGTTCTTCCGCGATTTGCTCCAGATCGGCACGCGCCTGGGCAAGAATAAATTTTCGCGCCGTCTTCAAATCGCTGTCCAAATAAATCGCGCCGATCAGCGCTTCGAGCGCGTCGGCCAATGTCGATGTTCGCGCCCGCCCGCCACTCGCTTCTTCGCCGCGCCCCATCAGCAGGTAGCGGCCAAGATCGAGAGCAAGCGCATGTTTCTTCAAGGTGTCGCGTGAAACCAGGCGCGACCGTAGCTTGGTCAGTTGTCCTTCCGGCTCGACACGAAATTTGCCGTAAAGATGTTCGGTGATAACGAGCTGAAGAATGGCGTCGCCTAAAAATTCCAGGCGCTGATTATCAAAACGATGTTGCTGCATCTCGTGGCCGAGACTGGGATGAGTGAGCGCCTCCGCCAGGAATAGCGAATTCCGGAACTTATAGCCGATGCGTTCCTCGAGCGGGTGCACGTTACCGCTTTTGATAAATCTCGAGCGAGGTGACGAGATCGAGAGCGCGTTGCAAAACCGGGTCACGCGCCGGCTGCTTCTCCCGGCCGCGGTTGCGTCGCTGCGATTCCGCCGCATCCACCTCGGGATTAGTCCCCGCCAACAAGGCCGCCTCGTTCAGATGCGGACGTTCGGTTTCGTAAACAAACGGCGCCATTCCTTTTTCGGCGCTCAACTGAAAGATCTGCCGCTTTTCGGAGACCGACATCGCGACTGGCAAATCGGGCTTTATTCCATCGGGGAACAACGACTGACCTGCCGGCAAAACTGCTTCCGCCACAGCCACGCGCAAAACTTTTCCGCTGGGCAATGACAGGTCGGAATACTCCACGGCCCGGCCAGCGCTGGGCTGCCCAATGATTAAAGCCTTGTCATACAATCGCAGTGCGCCCGCAACCGCTTCGGCGCCGCCGGCCGTCTCGCCATCGACCAGCACCAGTAAGAGCCCTTGAAAGGCCGGATCGCGATCAGAAGAAAACGCCCGGTCCTGGCGCGCGGCTGGTTTGCGCACGGTGAAAAGCAATTTGCCTTTGGGACAAAATCGTTTCGCAAACTCCGCCGTGATCGCAAAATCGCTCGCCCCGCTCGCCCGAAGATCGACAATTACGGCGTCGATTTTTTTTGAGGCGAACTCTTCCATCTTTTTGTCCGTCGCCTTGAGATTCGCGCTAGTCAGAGTTCCGAAGCGGACATAACCGACGTGGCCGTCGAAAATCTCGCTGTAAAAAGGAGTTTCCGGGGATGCGTTTTCGCGGCTCGATAAAAGCGTCAAGCCATGGGCCTGGCGAATCAGCAATCCCTCAACGGTCGCGCGATTTAATTCCATTTCCGTAATTGCGCCTTGATTCGTGAAATTATTTTTTAAAAGCGTGATCGCTGCCTGCAAATCAGCGGCGCTTAATGAGTTGATTAGTTCTTCCATCGTCGGAGGTGTGGAGGGCGAAGGCGTTGGCGCTGCTGAATATTTATTTGGCGCAGGCGCGCCGCTCGGAAGAGGCGCAGTTGAAGCCGAAGGCGCCGGAGATTCGGCGAAGCCATGCGCGCCTATCGAAAGGCAAACGACAACCCCGCACCGGCGAATAAGTCGAAACATCACCTCGATTGTTATCCGGTAACCGCGGCAAGAGCAATATCGCGCCGATATTGGCAGCCATCGAAATGAATGGCCGAGACTGCTTCATAAGCGCGAGTGCGAGCCGATCCCATTGTCGATCCAAGCGCGGTGACTGCGAGAACGCGGCCGCCCGCGGTCACAATTTCACCGTTCGCGCGGCGCGTTCCCGCCTGAAAAATCTGCACGTCCTTGAGCTTGGCCGCTTCCGCGAGGCCAAAAATCGGCGTTCCCGTTTTGTATTTGCCGGGATATCCGCCAGACGCGATTACGACGGTAACAGCGGCGCGCTTGTCCCATTCGATCGTGCAATTGTCGACCTCGCCATCGATTGTCGCTGCCAGTAACGGCAGCAAATCGGACTTCATACGCGGCAAAATCGCCTGCGTCTCCGGATCGCCGAAGCGACAATTGAATTCGAGCACGCGCATGCGGTCGCTTGCGATCATCAATCCCGGATAAAGTAACCCTCGAAAGGTGATTCCTTCATTAAGCAACCCGCGCAACACGGGCCGCATGATTTCTTCTTCAAATTGCAATTCCAAATCGGGACTCCAATTGATCGCTGGACTGAAAGCGCCCATCCCGCCCGTGTTCGGCCCTTTGTCACCGTCGAAGACGCGCTTGTGATCGCGCGCCGATTCGAGCAATCGATAATTTTTTCCATCGACCAACGCGTGCAGTGAACATTCCGAGCCGAGTAAATATTCCTCGATCACAATGCGCCGGCCCGCCTCGCCGAAGCTTCCCTCATTCATCATCGAGTTAATTGCCGATTTTGCAGTTGCCGAGTCCGGCGCGACGATCACACCTTTACCGAGCGCGAGACCGTCGGCCTTAATCACAACCGGAAACTGGAGCTGCCCGCAATAACGCAGTGCTTCATCGCTGTCGGAAAACGTGCTGGCCTTGGCCGTTGGAATGTTTTGCGCGCGCATCAATTCCTTCGCGAAAATTTTTGACGATTCGATCCGCGCAGCCGATCTGGTCGGGCCGAAAATCCGCAATTTCTCCGCGACGAAAAGATCGACAATCCCCGCCGCCAGCGGATCGTCCGGACCGACCACAGTTAGATCGAGACGGGTTTCTTTTGCGAATCGGGCCAGCGCGGGCAAATCAGTCGCCGAGATCGCCACGTTCTCTGCGATCTGAGCGGTCCCGGCGTTGCCCGGCGCGCAAAAAATTCGATCAACGTCCGGCGATTGCTTCAATTTCCACGCCAGCGCGTGTTCGCGGCCGCCGCCGCCAATGACGAGAATCTTCACAGCGAAACAGATTATGCCGTGGCACCGGCATCCTGCCGATGAAATTTACGGGGTGGAAGCCCGCACTTCCGCAGGCAAGATCGACAATTCCAATTTTTCCGTGTGCCGAATGATCAACAGTTTTGCGATCAGGTCGATTTGGTCGCCCATGAGCATTTTGTGTAATTCGTGAATGCTCCCGATTGATTGTTCATTAAACGCAACAATCACATCGCCTTCGCGAAGGCCGGCCTGCTCGGCCGGGCTGCTTTTCTCAACCGAAACAACAAGGACGCCGGTTTCCCGCGGTAGATTATAAAAGCGAACGATGCGCCGATGAAGCGGCACATTTTGTCCGGCTACGCCGATGTAACTGCGTCGAATTTTCCCCTCTTTGATCAGCCAGCCGGCCACGAACTTCGCCGTATTACTTGCGATAGCGAAGCAAATCCCTTGTGCCGGCCGGATCATTGCCGTGTTCACACCGATCACTTCACCGGTGGAGTTTACCAATGGTCCTCCCGAGTTGCCGGGATTCAACGCCGCGTCGGTTTGAATGATATTGTCGATCAAACGGCCGGATTGCGCGTGCATGGAGCGTCCCAGCGCGCTGATCACGCCCGCCGTGACACTCGCTTGAAAGCCGAGCGGGTTGCCGATCGCGATCACGACCTGGCCAACTCGCAAGTTTTCCGACTCAGCGAGCCGGACATGAACGAGATTCGGCGCATCAATCCGGACAACCGCGAGATCGGTATCGGGATCGTCTCCAACTAATTGCGCGGGATACTCCCGCCCGTCGGACAAGTTCACCCTAATTTGGGTCGCGCCGTGGACGACGTGGCTGTTGGTCAAAATGAACCCGTCCGGCGCAATCATAAAACCGGAGCCGCTTCCGCCCATCTCGCGAGGACCGCGACGGCCATTGACGTGTTGTTTAATGTCGATGTTAACGACCGCCGGAGCAACGCGTTCCGCTGCGCTGACCACGGTGCGCGAGTATTCGTCGAGCAAAGCCGAGTCATTCGGGGCAGAAGATTCTGTGGCGGGCCGCGAGCTAACTTCGGAGTTGGGCTCACTTAAAAGAAATTGCGTCGACGCAGTCTCTTCATTCGGAAAGGTCACTATTGTCATCCTGCAAATTTCGAACCGGACAAACCAACAGTCAACTACATGTCGATCTTATCCATACATACTATTACGTACGTTACTCTCCCCTTGCGCCTAGGGCGGGATCGTTCTACAAGAAAAGGATGCGAAAAGTTTCCTCCAACGCTTCGGTCATGGATGCGCAATGTCCATCCCGGCTTGTGCTCGATCGCATTGCTGACAAATGGACCGCGCTCATTATTCAAATCCTTGCTCGCGGCACAATGCGTTACGCTGCGCTCCAACGGGAGATCGGCGGGATTTCGCAAAAAATGTTGACGCAAACCCTGCGCAGTCTCGAACGCGACGGCCTCGTGCAACGCACCGTTCATCCGGTCGTTCCGCCAAAAGTCGAATATGCGCTCACCAGACTCGGACGAACGTTGATTGAACCACTACACGGGCTCTGCCGCTGGTCAGAAAAACATTTGCCCGAACTGCAAGCAAACCGCGCACGGGCGAAAGCGAAAGCAGCCATGGAAAACCGTTCCGTCGCAGCCTGAGCGATAATTGCCGATCTTGCGATGCATCAGGCGGAGATCATCGTTCTTCTTTTCGCTGCGGTAGCGGCATTAGTTGTCGCCGCTCGCAAGTTCGCGCTGCCCTATCCGGCCGTGCTCGTTCTGGCCGGGCTTGCCCTGAGTTTCATTCCGCATCTGCCGCAAGTGAGGCTCGATCCGAACCTTGTTTTCTTTTTCTTTCTGCCCCCGCTCATTTATCCGGCGGCGCTGTTCACCTCGTGGCGAGATTTCCGGCGGAATTTGCGGCCAATTTTGCTGCTCGCGATCGGATTGGTCCTTTTCACCACGATCACGATCGCTTGCGTGGCGCATTCAATCGCGCCGAGTTTGCCGTGGGCCGCTGCGTTCGCGCTTGGAGCAATCGTTTCCCCGCCGGACGCGATCGCCGCCACAAGCGTGATCCGCCGGCTTTCCGTGCCGCATCGAATCGAGATCATTTTGGAAGGCGAAAGTTTGGTGAACGACGCGACTGCGCTGGTTGCCCTTCAATTCGCCATTGCCGCGCTCATGACAGGAACTTTCTCGCTCAGTCAGGCGACGCTCCGATTCGTCTGGGTCGCCACCGGAGGCATTGCCTTTGGATTGCTCGTTGGTGTCGTGATGCGCTGGGTGCACCCGGTGCAGATCACGATTTCATTGCTGACGCCGTTTCTCGCTTATCTGCCGGCCGAACGACTACATGTTTCCGGCGTGCTCGCCACGGTTGCGGCGGGCATTTTTCTCGGCTGGCACTCGCCGCTCATCGTTAGCGCGCGATACCGTCTGCAAGCGTCTGCCTTCTGGGAGATGGTTGTATTTTTGCTCAATGGTTTCGTCTTTATCACGATCGGTCTGCAACTCCCGGGAATTCTGCGCGCGCTGCACGCTGCTTCGCTCCTCAGCCTGATCCGGGACGCCGCATTGGTGAGCGGCGCGGTGATACTCGTGCGCATCGCCTGGGTTGCTCCGGCAACATATTTGCCACGTTTGCTTAGCAAAAAACTTCGCGCCCGCGATCCGATTCCGCGGTGGCGACATCTCACGCTCGTGGCTTGGTGTGGTATGCGCGGCGTCGTTTCACTCGCGGCGGCCTTCGCCTTGCCATTCGCGCTCAGCGATGGCCGCGCATTCCCTGGCCGCGATTACATTTTGTTCCTGACCTTTTCCGTGATCCTCGCGACGCTCGTCTGCCAAGGCCTCACGCTACCGATCTTGATTCGAAAACTCGGCGTCAGAGGCGATGGCGCGACCGACGAAGAAGAACGTTCGGCCAGATTTGCCGCGAACACCGCGGCCCTCGCTTACATCGACAATATGTCGGGACGCGATGGACTTTCGTCCGATGTGGTCGCGCGTTTGCGCGCCGAGTACGATGATCGTCTCGAGCAACTGCGGCGATGCGCTGAGAACTTGGGCGATCGCAGCGGCGACATTGCGACGCCGCAATATCAGCAGTTGCAATACGAAGCGCTGCGAATCGAACGCGATACGATCATTCGTCTGCGCAATGAGCACGTCATCAATGACGATGCCTTGCGCCGCATCCAACGCGATCTCGATCTGGCGGAAGCGCGGTTAATCGGCGACTGATTGATTTCGTGGACATGAGTCAATCACGCACTCTGCTATAGCTGTGCAGTAGCGCCGGTCTATGACCGCCGAAAATAGTACGACTCTCACATGACGCCGCTACAGTTTACCGCGACCGGCTAGGCTCTTGTCATTCCGAGCGAAGTCGAGGAATCCCGCAGCCTACCTTAAGCGAAACGCAACGGGATCCTTCAACTCCGCTTCGCTCCGCTCAGGATGACAACCCGAAATACCTCGGGGTTACCTCGACCAGCTTGGCTCGGTGATTTTACCGAGACCGTCGAGAATTTTGTTCTTGCGACTGCTAACGGTATCGAGCAAATAAAGGTCGCTGCCTTCCGCAAATACAATGTGGCGCGAATCAGCGCCCCAAACCGGATTTTCACCAGCCGAAACGACACGCGCGCTGCCGCCGCTAAGATCGACAATCGCAATTTCAAATCCTCCGCCGCCGCGCACGTTGAATGCGATTTTCTTTTCGTCCGGCGACCAATTGGGCTCGGTGCAATAACCGTGGCCGGTCGCAATCGGCTGGCCGTTCCCGCCGCCGGATGAAATCCGGTAAAGTTGCGGACCCCGACCGTCATCAAACGAATAAATAATTTCGTCGCCGCTCCGCGACCAGGTCGGGCCCGACTCGACACCACGTGTATGAGTCAGCCGGCGCGCCCCGCCGCCGCTGGCGCTGACGATGTAAAGTTCCGGGTTGCCATCTTTGCTGACGCTGAGCGCAATACGGCCTCCATCGGGCGAAAACGCCGCACCGCTGTTTGTGCCGGGAAAATTGACGATCCGATTGCGCGCGCCGCTCGCCAGATCGATTACGTAAACATCCGGGTAACCGCTCTGATAACCGGTGTAGGCGATGCGGCGTCCATCCGGGCTGATCGATGGATGCACGCTGATGACCCCGTCGTGCGTAAGCTGGCGAACATTCGAGCCGTCATAATCGGCAGCGTAAACTTCCTTTTTGCCGCTGCGCGTGGCGATGAACGCAATTTTGCTCGTGGCGAAACCTTTGTTGCCGGTGAGCGTTTCGACAATGTCATCCGCAAATCGATGCGCGTTTTCACGAGTGCCGCCGCTGTAGCTTTTCGAAAGAACGGTCCCGCCGCTGTGATCGACCACCTGACCTTGCAAATTGCCCGCGCTCGCGCTGCCGCGGGTTGTGTAGGAAGCACGGCCGCCCAAAATGAAATAACCCGAAAGCGTGAGATCGCTCTGTAAGGTTTTCGTCGCGGCCCCGCCATCGCTACCACCGAGCGGCGAAACGGTCAGATTAATTTTGTCGCCCTTGCTGACCGTGATCGTCGGCACTTCCTGCGCATAGATCGATCCGCCTGACGCGGACAAGATCGACATGCACGCGAGCAGTAAAAAAAATGATCTCTGAGCTCGCTCCGCCGCCGAAGCGGCTTTGGCGCGCAGGAGGCTGACTTCTGACTTCAGTTTCATTGTTCGGAATCCGGTTCGAAATTGATTTTGACGTCGTAATGCTCGCCATTGCCGAGGCCGGCTGGCAACGGATCAACTTCGGTAACACGTTTCGCTGTCGTCGCCACCGATTCATCGAACACAGCGTTCCCAGACGGCTTAATGATCTCGAAATTCGAGACTCGACCATCCTTTTCGATCCGAATTTTTACAAGCGCTGAAATCCTGGCGCCGGAAGTAATGTTCGTCGGCGGCGGGACCCACTCGCTGTAAAAACGGTCGTGCAGCATGCTCCCGTACCAGCCGAACTCCGATTGGCCGCCCGCTCCGCCCGCGTGACCACCCGCGCCCAGTGAGGTCCCCTTGCCGCTGCCCGGCTCGGTCGCTGTTGTTTTTGTCGAAGGTTTTTCCTCATTGCCAGCATCGTTTTTTGCTAATGCAGCTTTGGCGATCTTCTTTTTTTCCGCATCGGCGTCGGATTGATCCGCGCTTTCGTTTGTTTTTCCCGGCGTCGGTTTTATTTTGGGAGACGGTTTTGGCGAGGCTTTCGCTAAAGTTATTTTCTTTGGAGAAGGTTTTGGTTTGGGAGTTGGTTTCGGTGTCGGCTTCGGAGTCGGCTTGATCGTCGGAGTCGGCTTTGGAGTAGCTGTCGATGTTGCCTTTGGCTTTGGCGTCGGTAAATGAATTTCGCTCCTGGCCGAAGTTAAGAGCGGCTTTTCCTCTTCCGTTTCTTCCGGTCTCGTTTGTTTTGGCTCAACCGGCGCTGCGGCAGCTTTTACCGATTTTGGCGGCGGCGCGGCCTTCGCGCCGGCACTGTCGCCGGCGCCGCCATTTAGCCAAACAATGCTTTGGGTCTGCGCATTTTTTGTTTCCCGACTCCACCGCACCAAACCGACGATGAGCCCGACATGGGCAACCCCAATGAGTGTAACATTTCGCCAAAAGCGAGCGTCTTTCGACACCGTTATTTCGCCTCGGCTTTCGTAGCGATCCCGACCTTTGTGATTTCGGCGCGCTGGAGCGTGTCCATCAGCGCCACCAGTTTTTGCACAGGCAACTCGCGGTCCGGCCGGATTACCACCGCCACATCTGCGTTCGCCCGTCTCAATTCGATCAACCGGGCGGTCAAGGTTTCGAGATCGACAACTTGATTGTTGAACTTGATCGTATCA
>QHRC01000142.1:0-3657 GCA_003219995.1 Verrucomicrobiota bacterium | reverse complement strand
CGCCAGATCGAGCAATGGCGTGATGTTGATCTCGGAGAGCGACGACAAACTTTGACGTTGAGAGTAACGTCTCATCGCCGCAATGCCGGCTCACGCGCTCCGTGATCAACAAACTTGTGCTCGAAGTCGGAGGCGAGCTCGGCCGCGAAGTTGTCCATCTCCACGATCATGGCACGGATGCTGGTAACGAGAAAATTGTAACCGAACATTGCGGGAATCGCGACGCAGAGCGCGGTGACGGTGGTGATGAGTGCGCGGGACACGCCGGGCGCCATCGCGCCGAGGCTGGCGGTGCCCGCCATGGCCACTCCGCTGAACGCGTCCATCACCCCCCAGACCGTGCCGAGCAATCCGAGAAATGGCGAACCGCTCACGGCGGTCGCGAGCAAAATCATTTGTGATTCCAGATCGAGCGCCCGGCGAAATTTTGTCAGCGATCTCGAGTCGCGCGCGGAACGTGTCATCCACTTCCGGCGAACCGAGCAAATGGAATGTCATTTCCTCGCAGCCGGCGCGATACACGTTGAATACCGGCGATCCCGGGAACCGGGCGTTCTTCTCAAATAAACGCAGCGGTTGTCGATCTTGCCGAAAAGCGGCCAGAAACCGGGCGTTTTGTTTTCGGGCGAACTGGATCACGCGCAGTTTCGTGATCATGATCGACCAGCTAAAGACCGAGACGACGGCGAGGAGCGACAGGACAACTTTCCCCGCGACCGTCGCGTGCTCGAACGCGAAAAGCAGACCGCCTGCTGCAATCAACTCCGGAATCAGCATCCCCGCTTCACCTGTCTAAGTAATACTGGATTCTGGTGAAAGCGAAAGTGGCTAGTTTGGACCTTAACACCCGCGACATGATTTTTTTGTCAATTCCGACCGAGGTGGAGGAATGGATCGGCTTGGGAAGCAGCGCGATGGACGGGAAGGCTGGAAGCCGAGTGAGCGGGAGCGAACGAGTCAATCTCTTACTATTCGAAAGAGGAACGGTGATCCCGCAGCAGCGGGAGACTCCGCTCGACGTGACAGATCGCTAGATCGACATCTTCTTCGGATATGTTGGACGCATCTTCGCAGCTAGGACGAAGGCGATGCCGATAGCGATCAGAAAAAACGAGAAGAACTGACCGCGGGTGACGCCCGCAATCAGCGCCGCGTCCGGTTCGCGAAAATTTTCGATGACGATTCGGAAAGTCGCGTAGCAAATAAAAAAGAGCCCGGTCAGAACGCCGTTTGGTTGTCGCGCGTGTGTGCGCACGATCCACAAAATGGCGAATAAGACGATCCCCTCGAAAAAGGCCTCATAAAGCTGTGATGGATGGCGCGGTGTCAATATGGAACGCAAGGACGCCGCCACTTGTGATTGGCGATGGACCGCAGCGATGATCGCTTCCGGCGTGGTGAGTGAAGGATCTATCTGCACACACGCCGCGACCGCGCGATCCGCTTCGGTTGGATGATCGAGTAATTCCTTCGGGAACTGCACCGCCCACGGAACATTTGTAGCGCGTCCATAAAGTTCGCCGTTAATAAAATTGGCGCAGCGGCCAAAGAACAATCCGAGCGGCGCAGCCACACCAAGATTGTCGGCCAGGTTCCTCCACGAAATTTTGTGACGGCGCGCGTAATAAAATGTGAAAGCGAGCAGCCCGAGCATTCCGCCGTGGCTCGACATTCCACCCTGCCAAACTCGCAGGATCGACAACGGCTCGCGAAGCATCTCCGGTTGATAGAAAAAAACGTAACCGAGCCGCCCGCCGACGATTACGCCAAAGAGCGCGCAACCCGTGATAAAGTCGCCAACTTTCGCCGGAGACAAATCGACGTATCCGAGTTTTGCAAGCCCACGCAGCAAGACGTAACCGCAAAGGAAGGCGAGGACGTAAGCCATGCCGTACCACCGCGGACCGACATCGTCCCACAGGCGAAAGATCAACGGATTAAGATCGTGCAGGTAGTAAGCGAGCATTGGTGCGCGATTGTCCGTGATCTTGGCGATGCCAGCAATACAAACGCGCGTCATCCCGAACGACCGTGAGGGACCTCGCAGTCGAAGCGAAGGGCACCAAGCATAAATCGAGTGAGCAACGACTCTGTGCGGGGTCCTTCCCCGTTCGGCTTCGCGCTGGCGCGCTTCGCCCCAGGGCTTCGGCTATTTTTACAGGGCAGCGGAGCCTGCCCTGAGCTTGTCGAGGGCTCAGGATGACAGCGCTTTTCTAGCGCGCGACGGCTTCAGCACGTCCCGCAAAAAAGGCGCGGTGTGACTACGGCGGCTCTTCGCGACTTCTTCCGGCGTTCCAAACGCCACGACTTCACCGCCCTCGGCGCCTGCTTCCGGCCCAAGATCGACAATGTAATCTGCTTCGGCGATCACACTGATATTGTGCTCGATCACGATCACGGTGTTCCCGTCATCGACAAGTCGATGCAGCACATTCAGGAGCAATTCCACATCGGCCATGTGCAGACCGATGGTCGGCTCCTCGAGCAGATATAGCGTCGATCCTGGCTTGCGCATTTTGCGAATGCGTTCGTTTTCTGCGCGACCGACGCCGCGCTTCAGTTGGGTGACGAGCTTGAGCCGTTGCGCTTCGCCGCCGCTCAAGGTCGGGCTGGGCTGCCCGAGTTTTAGATAGCCGAGTCCCGTATCGACAAGTAAGGAGAGCGCTTTCTCGATCTTCGGATGGGACGAGAAAAATTCGGCTGCTTCTTCGATCGTCATCTCCATCACGTCGCCGATCGATTTTTCGCTGTAAAGAACGTCCAATGTCTGTGGATTGTAGCGGCGCCCTCGGCAATCTTCGCACGGCACAAAACTGCTCGGCAGAAAATTCATTTCCAATTTGATCACACCTTGCCCTTTGCATGTTTCGCAGCGGCCGCCCTCCGCATTAAAAGAAAAACGGCTCGCGGAATAACCGCGCACGCGCGAGACCGGCAGTTGCGCATAGAGATTCCGAATCGCGTCGAATACTTTAATGTAAGTTCCCGGCGTCGAGCGCGAGGTTTTGCCAATGGGTGATTGATCGACCTCGTAAACCGCCTCGATCTTCTCGGCGCCGCCCACGAGCTTGAACAAATCGCCATTCCCACTGCGCTTTTTTTTATTCAGTTGCTCGCATACCGCTGGGAGCAGCACGTCGTGCATCAATGTCGATTTGCCCGAGCCGGAAATCCCGGTGATGACCGACAACCGTCCGACCGGAAATCGGACATCGACACCTTTTAAATTATTGGCGCGGGCGCCGCGAATTTGAATCCATTGCTCGACATTGCCTAGGCTTCGGCGCGATTTTCGCGTGGGATGACGAAGCGGCGCTTTCAAGCAGCGTCCGGTCTCCGAGTTTGTCGCGCGTTCGATATCGCTTAGCGTGCCGGTCGCGACCACTTCACCGCCATGCACGCCGGCGCGCGGACCAAGATCGATAATATGATCTGCGCGGCGCATCGTTTCCTCATCGTGCTCGACAACCACGAGCGAGTTCCCTTTTTCGCGCAGGGCGGCCAACGTCTCGAGCAAGCGCAAATTGTCGCGCGGATGCAACCCGATGGTCGGCTCGTCGAGCACATAAAGAACGCCGCGCAGATTCGACCCGAGCTGCGCGGCTAGGCGAATCCGTTGCGATTCGCCGCCACTCAACGTTTTCGCCGAGCGGCCGA
>QHRC01000251.1:5717-7313 GCA_003219995.1 Verrucomicrobiota bacterium | reverse complement strand
CAGACATGGAATTAACACTCACATTATAGCAAAGCGGCGCGCTTTACCTCGCGCATCACAAAACAGCGAAGCGCCGTTTTGCGCTTTTTCGGCGCTCAGCTGCCGCGGCCAGAATTCAGCCACCCGGCAGCCACCGCCGGACTTTCGCCGACGCCCATGTCTCAAGCCGATTTAATCCCGACAACGGGCGGTAACAATTTCAAGATCCTAGAGATCGATTCCCATCGAGATCACGCCGGTGATCTCTTCCCAGCCGCAGCGCTTCCAAAATTCACGCCCGCGCGGATTATCGCCGGCCACCAGGATAATGACGCGCTTGAGCCCGGTCTGGCGTAGGCCCTCCAGGCATTCATCCACCAGACGCCGGCCGAGTCCGCGTCCTTGATAAGCAGGATCAACCGCCAGATGGTAGATGTATCCGCGGTGCGCATCATGACCGCATAACGCGACGCCAACAATCCCCGACCCATCGGTCACCACTCGGCTCAGCCCCGGGTTGCGCGCGAGAAATTGGGCAACGCTTTCTCTGTCATCGCCCTCGGCGATCTCGAGACCCTCGACCCGCTGCCACAGGTCAACCGCCGCGTCGTAATCGTTGATGGAAAATTCTCGGGTATTGGTCTTGCCGCTCATCCTGCGGCCCGAAGTTTAGCACGCTCTGCTGCCATTGAGCGAGTCAGCGAATGGAGCGAGTGGGATCAGCGACATGGCCGGCAAAGCCGCGAAGGTAGCGGTCGAGCGCGGCGGGAGTCGCCGAGATACAAATCAATGATTTAGTGGCTTCCTAGTCGCTCATTCACTCAATCGCTCATTCGCTAAATAACATCATCCCTCTGCCTTCTGATCTACGCCCTCTGCTCTCTGATTCGCCCCCGGCACAGACGATGCTGATTTTAGATGCCGTTATGGACGCTCTCAAGATTTTGGCCGTTGACAATGAGCCGTCAGTCACGCTTTCGCTGCGCTATATCTTTGCCAGGCCGCGCTACGAATTGATTGACGTGGAAAACGGCATTGACGCGTTAGCCAGACTCGATGCCGATTCGGATCCGTACGACGTCATCATCGTCGATCAAAAAATGCCGCACCTGACCGGTGTGGAGTTGGTCGGCGCCATCAGGGAACGCGGCATTCCCGGCAAAATCATCGTGGTGGCGGCGAACCTTTCATCGCAAATCCGCGAGGCCTACGAACAAATGGATGTGCACGTCATGTTCGGCAAACCGTTCGACGTCGGCCAGCTGCGCTCTGCCGTCGATCGCCTCGCCGCCTGACTGCGGTCAGAGCGCGAAGCCGATCAACCATTCAACCCGTCAGCCCGAATCACCGCACGGTTAAATTCACGGCAATTTTCTTCTTCTCGTGGTCCGTCATCAGGCACATGGCTTTGTATCGACCGGTCTTAAGATCGACGTGCAGCACCTTGGTTTCGTCCGGAGCCAGTGCGAGCATGAACTTCTTATCGATCCCTTGACCGCGCACTTCGAAGTTATGCTTTTCTTTGCCCGAATTCTTCACTACGAACGCAGTCTTGCCGGGCTCAACGCTCTTCGGCATGTCGATCGAATCCTCCGTTACATTGACATTGACCTTTTT
>QHRC01000251.1:467-5407 GCA_003219995.1 Verrucomicrobiota bacterium | reverse complement strand
CCTGCTATAAGCTGGAAGACGATGGCAGTGAAAAACAGCCAGAAAACGCCCGGAAACGCAGCGTTGTAAATCTGCAGGAAAACGATAGCCGTGCCCAGGATCGACAACGAATAAAAGACATAGCGAAAGCCGCCCATGCTTTTCATCGCCGACGACGCTAACCTCGATGTTGCGCGCATGTTCAGAAAACCGAAAGGAACAAGCAAAAGAACCGAGAAACCGCTACACCAGTGCCAGATCGAGTGCGGCGTCGGTCGAATCGTCAGTAACAATATCGCGACCAAACACAAGACGAGCGGGAGAACGGCGTTGGTCAGCAAGAGCCACAAACGATACTTATCGATTGGCGGCCACTCGTGGAGCGAGCCGCTGCGAAACACGACCACCACTCCGGCAAACCCGGCCAATGCGACCGCGATCTGCGCCGCTACACCGAGAGCTTCACCGGGTTCCATACCCTGCGATTAACGTTCCGGCTTTTGAACTGCTGGTGGCTACTTCTCGGCGGCCTTCTTGCTCGGGTCATCGGACGGGTTCACGTACGTGATGCCCCAGGGCCCGACGCCGTGCAGCTGGATGATGGTCTGGCCCTTCGCCATTCCCTAGTGGTGCACGCGCTTCGGGATCGCGTGGAAGCCGCCGACGGGCATTTCCTTGAGCGCCGCTTCGTCGAACTTGTCACCCATGCCCAAGTGAAACGTTCCGGAAATCACGGTAATATTTTCCGCGGTCGGATGCATGTGCGCCGCCACTTTGTAGCCATCCGGCACTTGCAGGCGAATGGTGAACGGTCCTTTTTTGCCCGGATCGCCAGTGAGGACGGCCATCTTTGCGCCAGCTGGCAAGCCCGGCGGCCCATCGCCCCAGGTCAGATCGGACGGTCCCAAGATTTTGTGTTCGATCGTTGCGGTTGCTTTGGAAGTTCCCTTACTCGTCCTCGGATTTTCCTTTTGCTCCGCTGCGACCAGGAATGCGGCCGCGCCAATGATGACGCAGAATAATAAAATGATCTTTTTCATGATGTTTAAAATTCCTCGGTTATCGATTTGACCAGAACATCGGCCTTTCCATCTGACTTGTCGATCTCAGTCGACGCCTGGTAGTGGTCCATCGACCGCTGGACCGGGGAATGGATCGCTAAGCATTAGGTATTCTCAGACTGTACCACTACCCGACGCCTGACCTTAACGTCTGATGCTGCCTACAAAAGTGAAACCGCTGCCCAACGTTGATACGAAATTAATATGAAGGAGTTGTCGTCTTCAAAAGAAGGATTTCAGGAGAAGGGAGATCAATGTGAATACCGCCGCAATTATCGTCATCGCTCTCGTAGTCGTTGCCATCGCCATCGCCGCTTTCTTATATACTCGGCATCGCCGCTCGCGGATTCTGCGTAAGGAGTTCGGGCCCGAATACAAACACGCGCTCGATCAGCACGGCGATCAACGCAAGGCTGAGGCCGAGCTGGCCGCGCGACAGGAGCGTGTCAGGAAGCTGGAAATTCGTGAGCTCACTCAGGAAGAGCAGAACCGGTTTTCAGACGCCTGGAGGAAAACGCAGGCCCGTTTTGTCGACGAGCCTTCCCGCGCGGTCAGCGAAGCGAGCGATCTCGTCAAAGAATTGATGCGGGCGCGCGGTTATCCGGTGGGCGACTTTGAACAACGCGCGGCCGACGTCTCGGTTGACCACGCCAATGTCGTCACCAACTATCGCGCCGCCTACGACATCGCCTCGCGCAACAAAAGCGGCGACGCGACGACGGAAGATTTACGACAAGCGATGGTGCACTATCGCTCACTCTTTGAAGAACTATTAGAACAACCGACAACACATAGGGAGGCAGCAGCCTGATGAGCATTCAACCAGAAATCAAAGCGAGAGATACCGAAGAGGACGTCGACGCCGGAGGGGAGGATCGTCCAACGTCAACTGCCGAAGTAGCGAAAGAAATGGAACGCCCCGAACGTCGCGCGACGTCCGATGACGCAGCCATTACATTGTTTCCGGAAAAGGAAGCGAGCGATTTCCGCACCCGCTGGACGGACATTCAGACCGGCTTCGTCGACGAGCCGCGTCGTGCGGTTGAGCAGGCGGATGCGCTCGTCGCCGAAGTGATCAAGCGCCTGGCAAACGGCTTTGCCGAGGAGCGATCCAAGCTGGAGGGACAATGGGGCCGTGGCGACGATGTTTCTACTGAAGACCTGCGGGTCGCGCTTCGCCGCTACCGTTCCTTTTTCGATCGCCTGCTCAATGTCTAGCCGGCGTTCAATTTTCGCAGACCCACACAGAGATTAGCGGAGCAGAATAGCGCCGACGTGATGGGACCGCGCGTGGGCGCTCAGCGCTTGAGTAGCGGCATATCTGTTCAGGAGCAAAAGGCACGCGGTCATCAGAATGAGAGCGTTGCGGCTACGGTAGCCGTATGTCTTCACAATAGTCTTGTTCCCTCCGGGTCATGATCTCGCAGCCGCGGTCTTCGGAGGTGTTATTTCGCCGCCTGCTGTTTCTTTTTCGCGAGCGCGAGGCGCTCCGTTTTTTTCCGGCGTCTTGCGCGTTTCTTAGCGTTGTCTCTGCCTTTGCTGTTTCCCATAATCTCAATAGTGGCCCGTTCTCCGCCGGTTCCAAGTTGTTTCAGTCACTCAGCTCCGGCTTCATTCTCCGCTACCCGCGAAGCCGCGACTTGAGGCCGAAATTCATTCGTGCCTTGGAAGTCTTGAATCCAGGCTCACTCCGAGATGCATCTTATTGAAAAGGCAATCGATGGATTTGACGTCCGCAGGCCTGCTGGCTACTGGTCTCGTATTCGGACTGGCCATAGCGGTTTCAAAGGACCTTCGCCTTCTATACGTCGCCGGAGCGATTCTGCTTTTTTGCGGCGCTACTTGGTTGGGCGCTAAGAGCGCGAGGGATTGGCTGAGCGTTTTTTTGTTATACGTGCCGCTCGCGGGCATGTTTGGCTTCGCCATTTTAGGCCAGTTGCCATTCCTATGGCCCCATCTGTTGTTATGGGCTCTCGCGGCGGCCCTCGGTTTGTTTCTGCTAGCTGCCCCGCTGAGGGGCAAAGCGATGGCCATCGGAGTCGTCGTCTTGCTCGCCGTTTCAGCCTGGTATTGCACCTCCTACATTCCTGATCAGATGAAGCGTGCCATGAACCATTTTGGCGATGGCGCTGCGCCTCCGTTTGCGTTTCAAGCTGTAAGCGAGGGAGCAGTGCCCACGACGGCGACGCCCGGAAAAATTTTAGTGATCGATTTCTTTGGCACCTGGTGTCCTCCTTGCATCGAAGAGCTGCCGGAAATCGCGCGTGTCAGGGCAGGCTCAACTCCGGTGGGGACACGCCGGAGCGTCTGCAATCCTTCGGCCGGCGGCAACACGTCACACTTCCCCTCGCTTTCGATGAGGGAGGAAAAGCGCACGCCGCATTCGGGCTGAGCGGATTTCCCGGAATAGTCGTCATTGATCGAACTGGCCGGGTACGTCTCACGCGACAAGGATACAACAGCTCCGAAATCAGTTTCTGCACCGACCTGACTCAACTGTTAGAGAGCCTGTAAACTACTTTGCCAGCAACAACGTCCGAGAGGGGATCTCAAGAAGCGGCGAGAGCGTCGGCGACATTGCGCCGTATTCGAAACACCTGGTCTAATCGTGACGTCTTAAAAATTATCCGGACGCTCTCGCGCATCCCGGCCAGGTAGAGCTTGCCGCGGTACGCTTCGACCTTTTGCATTCCGTCGATCAGGACGGCCAATCCAGAGCTGTCGATGTAAGATACTTTTGAAAAATCGATCACAAGCTTCTCCGGTTTATCTTTGATCAAGGCGCGCAGTTCGGTGGCGACCCGCGGCGAGACGTACGAATCAATTTCGCCTTCCAACGGCAGAATGTGATGCGAGCCTGGCTCGGCCTTACGAATTGGAGATCGGGAGACGGGTGGCCCTTGTTTCTGGCCCGCACTTTTTCTGCGACGCGACGATTTGCTGGGAGGGCCCGGGTCGACCAGGATCCCTTCAGGCATTTGATTGGCAAACTGCAAAACCCTGAAACCGAGATAAGACGGTGGAAGCTTGGCTTTCTTTGCGGCCGATAAATTGGTTTGCACCGCCACGATCAATTCACGGGCGTGATAGAGGCTCTTGAAAACTTTGGTGACATGCGGCTTGGAACCAAACTCAGCGTTGAACCGGGCCGCGGCTTCGACCGCAAGGGAATGCCAATAGCCCGGCTCAAAGGGATGCCAGGTGCGCTTGTCGGCTTCGCGTTCTGCCTCAGAAAGGGAAAGCCATTTAGCGAAGGTCATTGGTGAGGATGCGTGGCTGAAGGTCGATTATGACTAGATTCCAGCCGATATCCAGCGCTCAGGTTACCGCTCATCAGTGGAGAACAAGCCGGTCCGCTACCCAACCTGCTGTGAGCACGTAGGTGCCGCCTGGCCGCATGACCAGGTGCAATGATGCTGGCCAACGGTCGTACGAGTTAGGATACGAACTGATGGTCAACACGTGGTCACCAGCCGGGACGAAGCCGTCGTAGCGCTGGCCGCGCGCAACATTCGCGAGTGTTCTGCCGTCGATCTCCACACGGAGAAAGTAATAAGTCCCAAAGTTCGCCGCCCTGTGCACGATCAAACGAGCGGTATCGATTCTCGTATTGATTCTCGCTCTCGCTTGCGCTTGCGCGTCGCCGCTGACGAAGATCGCGCTTACGAAAGCAAGAATCAAAAAAAGCCTGCTGATAAAGTTAGATCTCGAGTTCATACCTCAAGTTAACTCCGCCACCAATTTTTCGCGAATGGAGCGAAAGGGATGAGCGACATAGAAGGTAAAGCTGCGAGGGAAGCAGTGAGCGAGTGTGGGCAACGAGCGAGTTTCAATGGAGCGAAAGGGATGAGCGACATAGAAGGTAAAAGCTGCGAGGGAAGCAGTGAGCGAGCGTGGGCA
>QHRC01000251.1:0-384 GCA_003219995.1 Verrucomicrobiota bacterium | reverse complement strand
AGCGACATGGCCGGTAACGCCGCGCCGGGTAGCGGTCGAGCGCAGCGGGAGCTGCCGAGATACAATTGACTGCGGGTCAGGGTCACGACCTGGGAGGAGTGACGATGCGGCGAGCGGGGGGCGCGAGCGAGTTGGCGCGAACCGACGAATCAACTCAGCGTGCAGTTAGGCCAGTGAATCTTACCGCTGCCTGCGCGTCGGTCTTCTCATCCGAACGTAACCGTGCGCGCCGAGCTCTTTTCGCAAAGCCAAAATCACCAGCGCTCGCAGCGTCGTGTTCCTTTCAACCGCTTCATGCTTGGCGCGCTGAAGCAAATCGTGTGGAAGATCAAAAGTAGTTTTTCTTGTCATCTTACCAAACGGCAAGATCAGTCATTAAGGCCT
>QHRC01000250.1:479-2421 GCA_003219995.1 Verrucomicrobiota bacterium | reverse complement strand
TAATGAGCTGCACATTTACGCGCACCTGATCGTTGGCTTTCTGGACGCTCCCTTCTAAAATGTTCGTGACGCCGAGGCGCTTGGCGATATCGCGCAAGTCAGATGGGGCGCTCTTAAAACGCTGGGTCGAGGTGCGGGAGATTACTTTCAAATCGGCCACCTTGGCCAGACGAGTAAGGACTTCATCTTGCACGCCTTCAGCAAAATAAGCGTTGTCGGGGTCGCGACTGAGATTATCGAACGGCAACACCGCGATCGACTTTGCCGACAATTCGGCGGGAGCCGTACTGGCGGTACTTCGAGCCGTATAACGACCCACAAAAAACAATCCAATGGAAAATGCGACCCCGATCACAACGACGTAGATCCAAGTGCGCTTTTTTGAACTGCTTCCGGCCGCAAGATCGACATCTTCCGTGCGCTTGATTCCTTCGGGCGTGAGCTCGAACGCCCAGGCGATGACGAGCGCGATTGGAAATCCAATGACGATTGCCAGCACCACCAGCCGGATAGTCCAATTCGGAATTTCGAAAAATGGAAAAACTTGTGTCGCGACTTGAACAAGCAGCCAACCGATAACTGCGTAAGCGACCGCAACCTTGTAGACGTTGCGCCGCTTCAATTCCCCGAAGAAGCCCTTCGGATTCATGGTTTTGCTTTTGCCACACAGTCAATTTATGAGCAAAGCCGGCATTATTCCAATTGCGCTAACCACTCCCGCGAACCGTGAGATGAAGCGGCTTGAAAATCTTCGCGGCCCGATCAAGGTCATTTCGGAAAGATCGACATCGTCATGGCACATCAACCAACTGAATCGAAACGTCTCCTGTCACACATCATTGCCGAGTGGGCTTGCGCGCTGAAATACGAGCATCTTTCTCCCGCGGCGATTCAAGCAGCGAAATTGTTTTGGTTCGATTCCATTGGCTGCGCTCTGGGCGGCAGTCAGCAGGATGACGCCAAGATTTTGCTAAAACATTATCGCGCGATGGGCGGCGGCAATGGCAGCGCCACCGCGTTCGTGTCCGGGTTCAAGACTAATCCAGTCGACGCCGCATTTTTGAATGGCCACATGATCCGCGCGATGGATTACAACGACATCTATTGGAAAGCCGATCCATGTCATCCGAGCGATCTCATCGCTGCGCCGCTGGCACTCTGTGAAAGCGAAGGCCTCGGTGGCAAAGATCTGATTCTCGCCACGATCATCGCTTACGAAATTGAAATGCGTCTTTGCGAAATGGGACGGCCGGGTGTGCGTGAATACGGCTGGCATCACGCCACTTTGAGCGCGTTCGCGGCGCCGATCGCGGCGGGTCGCGTGTTGAATCTTACGTGGGAGCAAATGGTATCGGCCATGGGCATCAGCGCGTCGCGCACATTTTGTCCGGGCGCGGTTACCGCGGGCAAGTTGACTAACATGAAGAACACGGTCGATCCGTGGGCGGGACGCATGGGAGCCGAGAGCGCGCTGCTTGCTCGCGGCGGATTTTCCGGGCCCGAACATATCATCGACGGCAAGGAAGGGCTCTTTGCCGTGTTCAAACATGTGCAATACAAAGGCGAGCCGGCCACTTTCGACGGCGAGGCGCTGCTTGCGGATCTGCCTAACTCGACAAAATCGCACTATCGAATTCTAGATTGCGGGATGAAGAGTTTCCCTATCGAGGCGCTTAGTCACGCGCCGCTCACCGCCATGATGAAGACGATCAAGGAACACGAGATCAAGGCGGACGATGTGACAGAGATTAAAGTGGAAGTCATTGCCCGCGCCGCCGATATTCTTGGCGATCCGCACAAGTATCGGCCCGACTCCAAAGAAACCGCCGATCATTCCCTGCCTTATTGCATGGCCGTCGGACTGGTCGATGGAATGGTAACGCCGCTCCAATTCAAAGAAGAACGCGTGCTCGATAAAAAACTGATTCCGATCATGGACAAG
>QHRC01000250.1:0-365 GCA_003219995.1 Verrucomicrobiota bacterium | reverse complement strand
GTTCCCAAAGGCGATCCGCGCGATCCAATGACCGAGGACGAAATCGCGGTAAAATTCACTGCGCTCGGCGCTGATGTCATCGGCAAGGATCAATGCAAGAAGTTACAAAAGTTCATTATGAGCATTGATACGGCCAAAGACCTTGGCGGACTCTTTGAGTTAACTACGGCTCGTTAAGCCGTTCACCTGTAGGGGAAGCTGTTAGCTTCCCAACTACAAAAATGGGACGCTGACAGCGTCCCCTACAGAATCATGCGGTTGAGCTCCCCTCGCCCGCTCCGAACTGGATTCCCTGCGCCAGTGGAAGCTCGGTCGAAAAATTGATCGTGTTCGTCTGACGGCGCATGTAGCTCTTCCACGAATCG
>QHRC01000249.1 GCA_003219995.1 Verrucomicrobiota bacterium | reverse complement strand
GCGCCATCAGAAAGTGCAAGTTCGGGATGATTGTGAACTTCGACCATGAGGCCGTCCGCCCCGACTGCCACACCGGCGCGCGCCAGCGGCGTGACCATGTAGGTGTTGCCGCTGCCGTGAGATGGATCAACGATCACTGGCAAATGGGAAATGCTGCGAATCGCCGGGACCGCCGCGAGATCGAGGGTATTACGCGTGTGTTGCGCGAACGTTCGCACGCCTCGTTCGCATAGGATCACATTGTAATTGCCTTCGGCCATAATATATTCGGCTGCGAGGAGCCATTCCTCGAGTGTGGCAGCCATCCCGCGTTTCAACAGCACGGGCAACTTCGAGCGGCCAGCCCTCTCCAGAAGCGGGAAATTTTGCATGTTGCGAGCGCCGATCTGAATGATATCGCCGTACTGTTCGATAAGGCCGATACCTGCTTCATCGAGGGCCTCGGTAACGATCTTGAGTCGGAATGTTTCTCGGATTTCCGCCATTATTTCCCATGCCTTCTCTCCCAAGCCCCGGAACGAATAGGGCGAAGTGCGGGGCTTCCACACGCCGCCGCGGAAAAAACGCGCTCCGCTTTCTTTCACCGCCTCCGCCACAGCCAACGCCTGCTCGCGGCTCTCGATTGCGCATGGTCCCGCAATGATCGCAAGTTCGCTGCCGCCGATGGTAGCGTCGCCGACCTGCACGATTGTCTTCTCGGGTCGCAAATCGAGCGTGATTAGCTTGTATGGTTTGGTAACGCGGATGACCTCCGCTACACCGGGCAAGTCCTGAAAACGCCGGCTATCGATCACGGCCTCGTTGCCGGTTATGCCGATGGCGGTTCGGGTCGCGCCCGGCATTGAATGGGCACGAAGGCCGATTGCCTGGATAACGTCCACGACCGCATCGACCTCGCGCGCGGTGGCGCTAGTTTTCATTACAATCAGCATATGGTTAGAAAGGTTTAATCATCTGAGTTGACGCACAGATTTGAATCTGTCATTGCCGCGAACGCCGGATCGTCGTCTAAGACCTCGACCGGGCCTGACTGGGCAACGTTGGCCCGATTAGAGTCGCCAGGACGTCGGCTTCGCGTTATTCGAAAAGCGCCAATAGCGGGTCGTGCGATCCGCCAGTTTCCATGCAGGAGAGGTCAGCTTAGTGACTTGGCGCATGGTCAGATTATGGCGTTGGCATCACTCGCAAGCAAGTAGTTAATGTTCGCTGTTGTACGTAATCGAAAGATAGAATCTGCCGACGGATGTGCTTCGCATTTCTCGATGGCAAGCGAAGCGCTTGCCCTGCAACGTTTATCGCGATTAGGCTCCGCGTATGAATCGCGCCTCTTCTCTTCGGTTCTTTCTCTTTCTCTTGCCCTTGCTCCCTGGCCTTAGTTTGGCTGCTTCGCCGATCCAGGATCGAGCCGATCGGTTTTTGAAACTTGCCAACGCGGGCTATCAGGCGCTCTATCGAGTCAACAGCGAAACGCAGTGGCTCGCAGTCACTGATGTAACGCCGGAACATGACGCCGCGGCCGCGGCCACCGGCAAAGCTTACGCGGCTTTCAACGGCAATCCCGCAATCATCACCGAAGCGCGCGATTTGCTCACACACGAGAAAGAATTGAACGAGCTGACCGCCCGGCAGTTGAAGCAATTGCTGTTGAACGCTGCGGAAGGGCCGATGACCAACCCCGATCTCGTGAGCAAACGGGTCGAGGCCGAAACGAAGCAGGCGTCGATCCTCAATAGTTTCGAATTCAAACTCAACGGCCAGAAGATCACGGCCAACGAGATCGACAATAAGTTGGAGAAGAGCAATGACCTAGCGGAGCGCAAAGCCGTTTGGGAAGCATCGAAGCAATCCGGGCCCGCGCTGAAGCCGAACCTCGTTGTTCTGCGCGATCTGCGGAACGGCGTGGCCAAAGAAATGAAGTATCCCGATTACTTTTCGCTCGAAGTCGCTGCCTACGGAATGACGACCGATGAGATGCTCAAGATGCTGGAAGATTGGATGGCAACAGTCCGTCCGCTTATCAGCCGGTCCCGAAGAAAATTCCGGCGCACTGGATCAACAATCGCTGGAGCCAGGAATGGGAAGGACTGGTCGAGGCCGCTAATATCGATAAATACTTCGAAGGTCGAAAGCCCGAATGGATCATCAAGACGGCCGAGCAGTTTTACACCGGCCTCGGATTCTCTCCGTTGCCGGAAAGCTTTTGGAAAAAATCCGATTTGTATCCCGTGCCGCCTGGCGACAAGCGGAAGAAAAATACGCATGCCTCATGCTGGCATGTCGATCTTGAAAATGACATTCGCTCGCTCCAAAGCATCGAGTCGAATGCGAACTGGTTTTTCACCGCGCACCACGAGCTCGGGCACGGCTATTATTTCAAAGCCTACACGCGGCCGGAAGTTCCATACTTGCTGCGGCTCGGCGCCGCTCCCGGATTTCACGAAGGCGTCGGCGAATTAATTGCGCTCGCCTCGAGTCAGGTGCCGTATTTGCAGTCGCGCGCTGTTTTATCGCCGGATTTCAAGGCGGACAAAACCGCGTTTCTGCTCGATGACGCGCTCGCCCGCTCAATTCCGTTTATCTACTTCTCGTGCGGCGTGATGCCGCATTGGGAAGCAGACATTTATGCACATAATCTTCCGGCCGATCAATGGAACGCGCGCTGGTGGAAATACGTCGGCGATATGCAGGGCGTTGAGCCGGCGTCACCGCGCGGCGAAGAATTTTGCGACGCCGCCACCAAGACGCACATCAACGACAATCCGGCCTATTATTATAACTACGCTTTCGCCACCGTGTTTAAATTTCAGCTGCACGATTACATCGCGCGCAAAATCCTGCATCAACCGCCGCAATCCTGTAATTACGCCGATAACAAGGAAGTCGGCGCGTGGTTGAACAACATTCTGAAAAAAGGCGGCACCGAAGATTGGCGCAAAGTTTTAAAGGAGGCCACCGGGGAAGACATTTCCACCCGCGCCATGGCCGATTACTTCAAGCCGCTCATGGGCTGGCTAGAGGAACAAAACAAAGGCCGCCAGATCGGCTGGGAATAGATTCAGAGGTCAGAGATCAGAGGTCAGAGGTCAGAGGTCAGCGGTCAGAAGCCAGCGGTCAGATTTTTGTAGGCAAATCCTGCCCTGAGCGATAGCCAACGGACGCTCCGCTTGCCGAATACTGTAGGGGATGCTGTTAGCGTCCCATTTTCGGGAAGCAAACAGCTTCCCCTACAGTTCTACAATCCGTGCGACCGTGATTGTCGATCTTTCAATTCGCGGAAATAGCCGACGACATTCGGTTTGCGATAAAAATACCAGACGGACACGCAACCAAACACCGCGCCGTTAATGATCGCGCGC
>QHRC01000248.1 GCA_003219995.1 Verrucomicrobiota bacterium | reverse complement strand
TTCCTTTGGTCCTCTGGACCGGTTACGGACCGACAAGCGGTCCTGGTTACTTTCCGAAGGTACTGATTACCCACTCGCCGTAAAGAAAGATTTTGTCGAAAATATTAACACGAGAGGTAATTTTATAGGACCGGATCGAACACGTTTTTGCATTGCTCAAAGAGGGCGTAGCCAAAATCTAGGCGAAAACAGTTTTCTTTCTCGGGCAGCGCGCAGCGCGCGTGCCTGGACGCCCTACGGACATGTAGCGGGCGAATCGATCTTATCAGCCCTCCGAATTGAAACTGATCGCCGCAGCACGATTTTACACACCGAGAAAGAATGGCTGAATCCCGTCATAAGTCTGGCCCTGCCAAGCCGTAGTCTTGGAGCGCACTATTGCAAATCACAATCAAACTGCCCGCCTACATTTCACTCCGGCGTGGCTCCATCCTTCGTTCTACACTGCGCTTCAAGCGAAGGCTGGAGCCGACGACGGGATTCGAACCCGTGACCTACGGTTTACGAAACCGTTGCTCTACCAGCTGAGCTACGTCGGCGCGGAGCGGGCAAAGATTGCATCCGACGATAAGACGAGCAAGGGCGAACGCCAAGCAGAGATCCGGCGTCAGCGACGCCGGCTACAACGGAAGCACGAAAGTCTCGCCGATTTCGCGCAACGCGATGCGCTCCGGCGTTTTTCGCAACGCGGCTTCGAAGCGTTCGATCGGTTCGCGGAACGGTTCGAAGCTGAGCCGGAAAGTTTGATGGTGCACCGGCATGATGAACTCAGCACCGGCTGCATTTGCCATTTCGATCGCTTGTTCCGGCGTGCAGTGTGCCCGAATCCAGGGATTGTAAGCGCCGATTGACATGATCGCGAGATCGACCCACTTCGTGCCCGAAGGGCAGCCGGTTGAATCAACCGGCTGGGTCGCCCAGCTCCTTCCTGTGGCATCCTCTGAAGTAGCGGTAGCTCTGGATTGAAGGAGCTGCCCGGCGGAGCCGGGTCCGGCGATGCGACCACGCTCGCGCAGGCTGCCAAAACTATCCGTCAAAGCGGTGTCTCCGGCGAAAATGATGCGTCTTCCTTCGCGTTCGAGAAGATAGCCGTTATAACCGCGGTACGTATCGCGCTGCAATCTCGCGCCCCAATGCTTTACGCCGAAAGCAACGATGTCGATCCTGCCGGCGGACGTCATCATTGATTTTTTTTCTCTCCAAGGAAGCTCAGTGATGTCGCGCAAGCGCGTCCAGCGCAGCAGGTCTTTCGTGCGCGGCGCTGTGATAACTTTTGTCGAACGGTCGAAGTCCGCCTTCGGTCGCCGCGGCGACCTACGGCGCGACAGGCGATGGAGTGTTCGCAAATCAAAGTGGTCGAAGTGCGCGTGCGTGAGAAGCACGACGTCGATCTTCGGCAGTTCATCGATCGTCAAGGCCGGTGCAGTCAATCGTTTCGGTCCGATCGTAAATCCGGGCAGACGAATTCCGATTCGCGGGAAGAGAGCCGGATCGGTGAGAATGTTGATCCCAAAAAAGTTGATAAGGACAGTGGCGTGCCCGAGCCAAGCCGCGGTCACGCGTGCGTTGCTCCATTGCGCCGGATTCGGTTTCGCAAACGCGGGAGCAATCGGTCGCCGGCTTTCAATCGCCCACTCGCGCCAGAGATGCGCGAGCCAATTTCGACGCGCTGTTTTCTCGCTCACGGGAGTCGCAATGAGTTAATAAATGGAGAGGCGCTCGCCGCGGCGAGCGCCGAAACTGTAGGGGAAGCTGCCAGCTTCCCACGGGAAGGCAACGCCTTCCCCTACAACCAACGGCGCATCATTTAATCACACCAATTTCAGCGCGGCGATTCTTGGCCCAGGCCGCTTCGCTGTGCCCAGAATCGGCCGGCATTTCCAGGCCGAAGCTGACCGTCTGGATGCGCCCGCCATCCACCCCTTGCGAAATGAGATCCTCACGCACTGCCCCGGCGCGGCGGTCACCCAGCCCACGATTATATTCCGCCGTCCCGCGTTCATCGGTAAAGCCGGCGATGATGATTTGCGCCGAGCCGCCTTTCATAAATTCGGCAATCCGTTGAATTTTTCCCGACTCAGACGAACGAACCGCCTGACTGTCGAAATCGAAATAAACAGGTTGAAATTGTCCGCGCTCGACATTGCCGCCAAAAAACGACGTGCCTTCGCGGCGCTCCG
>QHRC01000247.1:557-3861 GCA_003219995.1 Verrucomicrobiota bacterium | reverse complement strand
GCCAGTGCAGTGCGCACGGCCGCTTTCGCATCTTCGACCGCGCCACGGCTGCTCACGTTTCCCCACACCGCCATGATGGCGTCGCCGATAAATTTATCGAGCGTCCCGTCGTTCTCGAAAACGCCGGTCACCATCCGGCTCAAATATTCATTGAGCTGTTTGACCAGCACGACGGGATCAGCGCGCTCGGTCAGGCTCGTGAACCCGATGAGGTCCGAAAAAAGCACGGTCACCGGTTTACGCGAACCGAGCATCGAGTGGTAGTAGCTGTCGCGATTTTCGAGAATCTCTTTTACGAGGTTTTTCGAAACGTAACGCTCGAGGGTGCGCCGTGTGCGCCGCTTCTCCATGCTCTCGAGCGCGTACTCGAAGCCGAGCGAAAACAGTCCGCTTAATAATAGAGCGGAAAGAACCGGGACAGTGAGGAGCAACAGCCCCGATCTGTCATAAAGCAATCGCGCCGCGAAGAGGTACCCCACCGTGATTGCGATGAGCGCGCCCACGCAAAATAACGGCCGCCGAACAAATGCGATGAGTAACCACGCGAGAAGTCCTGCCGCACCGACGAGCGCAAGGTCAATTCTGGGGGGCGTCTGCCCCAAAAATTCGTGCTCCATCGCCGCGGCCATGGCCTCTAAATGAAGCGATGGGCCCCATGTCGCTGGATTCATCGGCGTATCAGCAAAGTCGTGCTCCACTTGCGCGGACGAGCCGATAATGACGATTTTGTTCTTGAAGAATGCACCGTCGGCATAATTGGCGTGCCAAAATTTCGGATCGAAAACTTCGTAGAGCGGTCGCGGCTCGAACGCTTCGAGCTTCGTGAAACGAATCATATGACCGCGAAAATCCCGCGGCACGGCATCGGCCCGCCCGATTTTGGCGAGGGCGCGTGCGGAAAAGGACTCGAAGATCTGTTCGCCTGGATAAGGGGGTAGCCCGGCCAGCTGTCGCTCCGTCATGCGGTAAATCGCGGCGCGAACTTTGCCATCGATGGGATCTCCGACGAAATTTACAAACCCGACCCGATCATCAGCCAGTTGAGGCGCAGGAATTAATTGTGAGTTTGGCGGAATGGCCTGGCCGGCATTTTCCAAGTCGAAGTTTGCTCCGAGCACAACGCGATCGCGGTAACGCTTGAGCGCGTCATGAAATGCCGCATCGCCATCGTTTGGCTGATTGAAAATCAAATCGAACATCACCACTCGCGCGCCCGCGCCAAACAAACGATCGAGCAACAGCGCCCATACTTCGCGCGACCAAGGAAACGGCCGCTCCGTCATCAACTGAAAGGCACGGTTGTTCGCGATTTCCTCCGCCGTCATTGGCGGCAGTTGTAGCGTGGTCTGATCGATCCCGAGAAAAACAAAATCGTCGCGCGGTGTGGTCGTCCGTCCCTCGCGCCGAAGCAGGTCCTCGAAACTTTGTTCGCCCCGCCACGGGACTGAGAGAAACGGCGCCATCGGGAAAAAATGGCCCGGAAAAATCAGGCCGGTCCAGAAAGCACAGATGAGCGCCAGGATCCACAATCGATAGCGGCCGAGCCAATGCATGTTGCAATTATATCAGAAGACGGAATTCTCAATATCAGATTTCCAGCTCCACCTGTTTGTCTGTTCGCCGCGAACCGAGCTCTCAAATATACACGAAGAAGAATGATTTCGGATTTGCTTTGCCCGCGCTGCGATTTGCCGCTCAAAGAAGTGCGCATGTCGCATGGAATTTTTTGGAAGTGCGAGAGATGCGGAGGACGCGCCGTCAGCGTTGAGCTGTTGCGGCGCACTTTTACGCTGGAATCGATCAACCCTCTTTGGCTTCATGCCATGCGAGGAGAAGGACGAAGCGGGCGCAATTGCCCGGCGTGCCGCAGGCCCATGACAGAAGTTAAACTCTCAGACGACGCCGAGGTCAAAGTAGACGTTTGTCGCCTCTGCCACTTCGTCTGGTTCGACGCGACCGAAGTGGAAAATCTGGCGCCGCGTTCCATGCCGCCGCCAACGCCCGAGCTGCCGCAAAAGGCGCGCGAGGCGATTGCGATGGCCAAAGTACAACAACTCTCGGAGCAGGCGCGCGGCACCGATTTCGACAGTAGTCCACCGGACGAATGGTGGAAAGAAATCGCTGCATTCCTTGGAATGCCTATTGAATTCGATGCCGTGCCGCAGGCGCGAAGGCCCTGGGCAACATGGATACTTTGCACCGCGATCATCGCCGCGAGCGTATTTGCTTTTACGCGACTCCACGAAATCGTAGCCCAATTTGGATTGATTCCGGCGCGAGCAATGCGTCTGCACGGCCTCACGTTCCTCACCGCGTTCTTTCTTCACGCCGGTCCCGTTCATCTCATTGGCAACATGTATTTTCTTTTTGTGTTCGGTGACAACGTGGAAAATTTTCTCCGGCCGTTTCGTTATCTCGCGCTCATCGCTCTCGCCGCCTTCGTCGGTGATCTCGCGCATATCGCTCTCGATCCTCACTCACAAATTCCATCCATCGGCGCAAGCGGCGGTATCGCTGGCGTCATCACGTTCTACGCGCTGAAGTTTCCGCAAGTGCGGCTTGGATTTCTCCTGCGGTGGAGTTTCGTTTGGTTCCGATGGATCCGACTGCCAGCGTGGTTTGTTTTCATCTTGTGGATTGTCTTTCAGCTTATCGGCGCTTGGGAACAAAAGACCGGCATCAGTTCGGTTTCGTCCTTCGCGCACTTGGGCGGAGCGTTAACTGGCCTCGTCGCGTGGCTGATGTGGCAAGGTAGGGGCGATTGATCTCAATCGCCCGCGCGAAGGATTGCACTCATGAAAAGCGGTTGTCATTTCCAATTGGTTGTTTAACTTCCCGCCCCTGCCAAAATCGTCTTTCCACCTGTCCTGCGTCGGCGGGACTAAATCGGCGGGCGAGGTTGGGAAGCATCGATAACGAAATAACAGCGCGCTGAACGAGGAGTCCCGCAAAGTCGAGATAAAACAAAATGCCAAGAGCCACTAATGCCCCGGCCAGCCGGGCGCGGCGCAAACGCATCCTGAAGAAAGCCAAAGGTTATCGCGGACGCCGTTCAAAACTTTTCCGTTACGCCAAGGACGCGACCATGAAAGGCCAGTATTGGGCCTATCGCGATCGTAAAACGCGCAAACGTACTTTTCGTTACCTCTGGATCCAGCGTTTAAATGCGGCTGCGCGCGCAAATGGCATGACCTACAGCCGTTTCGCTGAAGGACTCAAAGCCGCCGGCATTGGTCTCGACCGCAAAATCCTTTCCGATCTCGCTATCACTGATGAAGCAGCTTTCAAATCGATTGTCGATCAA
>QHRC01000247.1:0-512 GCA_003219995.1 Verrucomicrobiota bacterium | reverse complement strand
TGCTCGATGCTAAATTAATGCGCCTGCGGCGCCATTTGTAAAATCGCGCGACGGAGCACGCGATCCACCTTGAACGTTAGGCGTTGAACGTTCAACGTTTGTTGTCTCATGGCTCATCCGCTTGAAGAATTACGCGACGCTGCTCTGCGCGAAATTGAATCCGCGACCGACGCACAAGCGCTAGAAACCGCGCGCGTGCGCTATCTCGGACGCAACGGGAGCATTTCTGCGTGGGGTGATCGAATGAAAACACTCGACGCCGAAGAGCGGCCGGTCGTTGGCAGATTGCTCAACGAAGTTCGCAACGCTGTCACCGCGGCAATTGACCAACGCACAGAAAAATTTCGTTCTCGGCAAGAATCCGATTCGCTCGCTAAGATCGACATCTCACTACCTGGGACGCCGCACGAGCGTGGTTCCTTGCATCCGCTCACGCAAATGCTCGACCGCGGCATCCAGATTTTTCGCCGGATGGGGTTTGCGCTGGCCGATGGTCCCGACATCGAGACCGA
>QHRC01000141.1 GCA_003219995.1 Verrucomicrobiota bacterium | reverse complement strand
CTAACAAAGAAAACCTGTCCGGTTTCGGTCGCGTTATCGGGGACGCAAATCAATCTCAACGCGAAACTAGCCTCGGGTTAGTCGTTTCCCAAGATCGCGGAAGGTCCTCGGCACACGATGGTCTCAGCCAAAGCGGCTGGCTTCTTCTGCCCCACCTTCTTCCCTATTTGGGGCAGAGTTATCTGGAATTCGGCCGATCCTTCCACTCCGCTGGACCGAATGAAGAGACGCTTCGATTTGTCTGCTTCGACTGAGTACATGAAATCTGAACGGGGTTCGTGATTTTTGTATCTTAGCTTGTCATCTTTTAGCGCGACTCCGGCGAAAATCCAATAGCTCAGGTTCGTGGCCAAAAGGCTTCTATTTGAGAGGCCGAAAAAGATTGAACACGATACATCCGAAGGCTGTCAGAAATTCGAAATATTTAACCTTGTTAACTACTTTGTAGAATGCTAAAAAATGTGATCTACGAGGCGTCGGCAGCCCAAACTGCCGGAAACTTGTCGATCCATCCCCCCAAACCAATTCATGAAAAGTTATATGGCCGCTGAAGATAGCGATACCGGAATTAAGATTTATTTGCGCGAGATCGGGCAAATCCCGCTCTTGACGCCGCAGCAGGAGATCACTCTGGCCGCGAAGATCAAAAAGGGCGACCGCGAAGCGCGCGCATTGATGATTCGCTCAAACCTGCGTCTCGTTGTGAAGATCGCGCATGATTACGCGAACCTCGGCCTGCCGTTGCTCGATTTGATCTCGGAAGGAAACATTGGTCTCATGAAAGCAGTCGAGCGCTTTGATCCAGCCAAAGGCGGAAAGCTTAGCACCTACGCGGCGTGGTGGATCAAACAGTCGATCAAGCGCGCCCTGGCCAATCAGAGCAAGACGATTCGTCTGCCCGTTCATCTCGTCGACAAAATCTCGAAGATGCGGCGCGTCTCCTTGCAGATGAGCGAGGAGCTGGGTCGGGAACCAACCGATGATGAACTGGGCGATGAAATTGGCATCGCAAGCGGAAAAGTTTCGCAATTAAAGACCGTCTCGATTCGTCCGGCTTCGCTCGACGCACCAATCAGCGACGATGATTCCACCGAATTCGGTGAGATCGTCGGCGACGAAGAAGCGCAGACGCCTTTCGAACTCTTGCGCGACAAAAATCTGCGCAACGAAGTCGGCGGCTTGCTCGATGTGCTCGATGATCGCGAGAAGAAAATTATCTTTCAACGCTTTGGCCTGGACGGCGGCAAACCGAAAACGCTCGAGGAAGTCGGAAAGAAATTCGGCGTCACCCGCGAGCGGATCCGCCAGTTACAGAACATCGCGCTCTCCAAGCTGCGTCGCGCTCTGAGCAAGAAGGAGCGTCCCGTCGACGTTGAATTGCCGGTCGAAGCTTAAACTTGTCCTGATCGTCATTTGAAGCGCGCGAACCGAGATGTTCGCGCGCTTTTTTATCAGGTAGAGATGGCTCTCCGGTTGCGGGAGAAAACGTCCCTACCTATTTTGCCGTGCGCAATTGCACGCAATCGACCAGCGATTCACCGCCACGCACATCGCTAATGATCACCAATTGATCGCCGGGAGCGGACAACCTATTTTCGCGCAAAAACTTTTCTGCCGCCTCAATCGTCGCATTCGGATCTTCCGTAAACTCCAGCCGCACAGGCCAGACACCCCACAAAATCGACAATTGCCGCCGGACTTCCTCGCTCGGCGTAAAAGCGAAGATCGGCGCATGCTCCGGCCTAAGATTTGAAACGTTGCGCGCCATCGTGCCGTGCCGCGTGAAAACGATGATTTTCGCCCGGCCAAGCGAGTTCGCCAAAACAACCGCGGAGGCGACCGTTTTTTGCCGCGCGTCCTCCAGAATTGCCGACTTGGCATAACCTGCGCCGCCGCTTCGCTCAATCCGCAACGCGACACGGTCCAAGATTTCCACACACTCGACCGGATAGCGGCCTATCGTCGTTTCATCGCTGAGCATGATCGCGTCCGCTTGCTCGAAAACGGCGTTCGCCACATCGGTGATCTCGGCCCGTGTCGGAAGTGGATTGGTCGTCATCGATTCAAGCATGTGCGTAGCAACCACCACAGGTTTTCCCAGACGAAGGCACATCTTAACGATCCGCCGTTGAATGATGGGCAGCTCTTCCATCGGGCATTCTATTCCGAGGTCGCCCCGCGCGATCATGACCGCATCGGATGCCCTAATTATATCCTCGATCGATTCCACGGCCGATTGATCTTCAATCTTGCCCACAATCAGCGCCTTGCTTTTTTCCCCGGCCAGCAGACGGCGCAATTCTTCCAGATCGCTTTTTTTTCGCACAAAACTTAGCCCGACAAGATCGACGCCGAGCTCGGCACCCAATGTAACATCGGCAATATCCTTCTCGGTCAGCGGCGGCAGGTTCACATGCACGCCGGGTAAATTAATATGACGCCGCGACCCGAGTGTGCCGAGTGTCATCACTTTGCAGCGAATTCGCTTCGCCCCCTTTTCCAGCACGACCAGCCGAATCATGCCGTTGTCCACCAAAAGCGTGTCGCCGACCGCGACGTCATCTACCAGTCCTTCGTAATTTACATCGACCGAATATTTCTCCTCGCTCTCTGCCCCGCGAACAGTCAACTCGAGGATGTTGCCCGGCTGCAAATGCAAATCCGTTTTCAAATCGCCGGTGCGAATGGCGGGACCTTGGGTGTCGAGGAGAATCGCGACCGGCCGTCCAACCTCATCGGCCAGCCGGCGAATGCGCGGCACAATCTCGCGCACCCAGCCGGGTTTCGCGTGACTCATGTTCAAGCGAAAAACATCCGCGCCCTTCTCAATTAACTGGCGCAGTGTCTCGGTCTTCTCTGTGGCCGGGCCAAGCGTGCAGATGATTTTGGTTTTTCGCACCGGATGGAATGGAAAAAGATGTCGATCTTACAGTCCGCCGCTCAGGGCAAAAAAAAATCGGCCGCGACAACGGTCCGACTCTTTTTTGACACAGCGGACGGGGCTCATCGAGAATCACTCCGCCTCGTCCAATAGCAAGTCCTCAGGACATTTTTTGTTCGTAGGAACTTTCCACGCGCATCGCGACATCCTTGTAGCCGTAATCGGCTTCGTAAATCTGTTTCATGCAATTGAGCGACTTCTCCCTCTCACCCATCCGTTCATAGACCAGCCCGAGATTGTACACGATCTCTTTCTTCATCGCGTCCATCGACAAGATCTCTTTCGCTGCTTCTTCCAGCTGCTTCGCCGCAAGGTCGAGCATCCCCAGTTCGCTGTAGCTGCGACCGAGTAGATTCATCGCCTTCAATCGCGCATTTGGATTCTGCCGCGCGCGTTGCAACTCAGGCAACGCTTCACGAAAACGTCCTGCGTTTATGAAGAGCTCACCTAGTTCAAAACGAACCTGCAGGTCGGTCGGATTACGCTCTATCCGTTTGCGCGCATCGTCGATCAGAATCTCGGCGCGCTTCTGCTTCGCAATTTTCAAGTCCTCGGATTTTTTCGCATACAGTTTATGGTCCGCGCCGTGAGTGGACAGAAACTTCTCATGCTCGGCGATTTCGCGCTCGAAGCGTTTCATTCTCAAATCAGAAACCTTCCGGATCAGACCGGCATCGCTACCCTTGGACAAATCGGCGGCATATTGATACCAGGCGGTCGCCGCCTCGATATCGCTCTTTTGTTCGTTCAGCGCCCCCAAGCGTCGCGCCAGATCGATATTTTCCGGCTGCGCTTGATGAAGCGCGTAGATTTCCGCGATTTGTTTGTCGAGCGATTCGCCGGTCAATTGCATCCGGCTTTGTTGCTCGAGTGAAATCGCGACGTCTTTGTCCTTGATCAAATCCCGGTAACTCTCCGCCTGCGTCCAGCCGCCGGTGGCCATGGAGAGCCGGGCCGAGGCATCTTTACCGAGCCGCAGCGCTTCGGCATCGAGCGGATTAATCTCGTTAATCCGGTTGTAGACTTCGACCTCATGATCGCTTTGCCCAAGATCGCGATGCAGACGGCCGAGCTCGTGCAGCACTTTCACGTCGCGCGGATTTTCTTCGAGCAAGGTGCGCAACGCAAAAATGCCGACCTCCGGCCAGCCCGCCGCCACCGCCGCTTCCTTCAATACCAGATTCGCCTGGCGATGGTATGGCTCTTCCTCCAATATCTTTTCGATCATTTCCACTGCGCGCTTTGGATCTTTTTTTATCTCGCGCTGAGCTTTCATGACCGCGATCGGCGCGGTCGAGATGTTGAAAAGGCTTTTCTTGGCCGATTTGTTTTTGGTGACTTCGGTCCGCCGCAGCAATCGCCGGCCCGTCAAGAACTCCGGCTCCTGTCTCAAAATTCCCTGCAAAAGCGAAATGGCGTAGCCAAAATTGCGCAGCTCGATCGCCGCGATCGCTTTCAGCCAATGACTGCGCTGTGTTTCGCTCAGTTCTTTCTCTGTTTTGGTCGCCATAATTAACGCGCCGACGTGGAATTATAATTTCATAGCCGTCCGTCGTCAGCACAAATAGCTGGAGACGTTGGACTCATTCGCTCCCGCGAATTCGGCCTCGCGGCCTGCCCGTCGATGTCGCTCGGCCCCACCGGCTCCGTTCTCCGAAACGTCCGTCGATTCTTCGACCTTAAAGCAAATCCATTTGCGGTTTTTCCGCTTTCGTAACTTTCTTTGCCGATCTTTGCTTCGCTTGCGGTTGTGCCACGGCGCCATCGGGTTTCTCGAGATGGAACAAAATGTCCTTCGCGCGTTCCAGGATTTCCTTCGGCAATCCGGCCAGTCGCGCGACATGAATGCCGTAGCTTTTGTCCGCCCCGCCCGGCACAATCTTGCGCAAGAAAATAATCTGCTCGTTCCATTCCCGCACCGCGACATTGAAATTGCGGACTCCGCCGCGCTCCTCCGCCAGCTTCGTCAGTTCGTGATAATGCGTCGCGAACAGCGTGCGCGCTTTGATCTTATCGTGCAGAAATTCCGCGACGCTCCACGCAATCGAGAGCCCGTCGAATGTCGATGTTCCGCGGCCGATCTCGTCCAGAATAACCAGGCTGCGCTCAGTCGCGTTGTTCACGATGTTGGCTGTCTCGTTCATCTCGACCATGAACGTCGACCGGCCACCTGCGAGATCGTCGCTCGCGCCGACCCGTGTGAAAATACGATCGACCAACCCGATCTCCGCGCTCGCCGCCGGCACGAAACTGCCGATTTGCGCCATGAGCACGATCAATGCGACCTGGCGGATGTAAGTCGATTTGCCCGCCATGTTCGGGCCAGTAATAATTGCGAGCCGTATTTCGCCGTCCAGCGTCGTATCGTTCGGCACAAATTTTTCTTCCGCCAAATTCTGGTCGAGCACCGGATGCCGGCCGTCTTGGATCGCGAGTCGCAGCGAATCGTTCAATGCCGGCCGGCAGTAATTGAACAGCCGCGCCGTTTCCGCGAGCCCGCAGGTAACATCGAGAATCGCAATTGCTTCAGCTGTTTGCTGGATCGGCCGAAGCTCGCGCAGCGTCTCCTCGCGTAACTTTTGGAAAAGCTGATACTCAAGATTCCGCGCCCGCTCGTCTGCGCCGAGAATTTTCGCTTCCATCTCCTTCAATTCCGGTGTGATGAAACGCTCGCCGCCCACCGTCGTCTGTTTGCGCGTGTAATGCGCCGGCACACTGGCCAGGTTCGATTTCGTCACCTCGATGAAATAGCCGAAGACGGAATTGAATCGCACTTTCAGCGACTTGATGCCGGTATTTGCAATTTCTCGCTCTTGCAGCTGGCTGATCCAGTCCTTGCCGTCGCGCGATCCTTGCCGCAGCGCGTCAAGATTGACATCATAACCGTCGCGGAAAATGCCACCCTCTTTCAAGGCAAGCGGCGGATCGTCCGTGAGGGCGCGAGCTAATGTCTCGGCCAGCTCCGGCATTTCGCGCAGTTCGTTTTGCAAACGCTCTGCCAAACTCAGGTAGGAATAACTCTTTTCCGCCATTGCGGGATCCGACGAATCCTTTGGAGGCTTCGGAGAAGCGCCCCTGCCTGTTCCAAATTCGGTCCGTTTAATCAGCTTTTCTAATTCAGCTTTCAGGCCGGGGACCTCATGCAACGAAGTTTTTAACGCGACCAGGTCACGCGCATTTCCCGTCGCCTGACTCAGTCGGCCAACCGCGCGTTCAAGATCCCGGATCGATTTGAGCGACGCGCGCAGTGACGCGAGCAAGTCCGGCTCTTGCAAGAGGTCCGCAATCAATTGCTGACGGCACTCCAGTTCCAACAGGTCGCGCAACGGCTGCAAAATCCATGCCCGCAACTTCCGTCCGCCCATTGGCGTGACCGTTCGATCGAGTGCCGCCAGCAAGCTGGTGTCGCGACTGCTCCGAGATTCGACCAATTCGAGGTTTGTTTGCGTCGCGGCATCGAGCACCACGTGGTCGACGGACGCATCGCAGCGCAGCGACGCGAGATGGTCGATTTTGCGCCGGAGCTGATGCTTCAGGTAATGGACAATCGCACCGGCCGCGCCGATCGCCGCCGGCATCTGCGCGCAACCGAAGCCGTCGAGCGATTTGACCTTGAAATGCTCGCACAACGTGAAACCCGCCTGCTCCGGCAAAAACGCGTAGGCGTCGCAAGCCACCGCGTTGTCGATCTTGGCGAACTGATCTCGCTGCTCGTCACTGATCAATAACTCCGACGGTGAGACGCGAGAAATTTCATCAAGGAGCGCTTGGCGATCTTCAAGTTGGGTCAACCGGAATTCACCCGTCGTCAGATCGGCGTAGGCAAAGCCGTAGGTTTGATTGTCGATGTAAACTGCGCCGAGATAATTCGCGCGTTTCGACTCGAGCAGGTCCAGGTCGCTCACCGTGCCGGCGCTAATGATTTGCGTGATGTCGCGCGTCACAATCCGGCCGGGCTGCGGCTCACTCGTCTGATCGCAGATGGCCACGCGCCGGCCGGCCTTGATCAATTTTGCAATATAATTTGGCGCCGCGTGATACGGCACGCCGCACATCGGCACGCTATTGCGCTTGGTCAGGGCGACGTTCAACAACGCCGACGCCTCTTTCGCGTCCTCGAAAAAAAGTTCGTAAAAATCGCCCAATCGAAAGAGCAGGAGCGTGTCCGCCGGAATGCTTTTCCGCAGCCGCTGATACTGCTGCATCATCGGAGTGAGCGCGTCGGGCATGGTTCAGCCTCGAATCAGGAGAGAAAAATTGCGAGTTGTTATCTTAAAATTTGTAAAGCCTCTGCCGGTTGACATGATAGCGAGATGGACAGTATCCTGTCCATGTGAAATCCATTACCTACACAGCGGCCCGGGAGAACCTTGCCAGTACGATCAATCGAGTTTGTGAGGATGATGCGCCTGTCGTTATCACCAGGAACCGCGACCAGGCAGTAGTGATGTTGTCGCTTTCGGAATATGAGTCGCTTCAGGAAACGGCCTATCTCTTGCGTTCGCCAGCCAATGCCAAACGCTTGCTTTCCGCTGTTGATACTTTGAAGCGTGGCAAAGGCCTGAAGCGCAAGATCAAGCTGGACGCGTGAATCTCGTTTTCGCGTCACAAGCATGGGAAGATTATCTCTATTGGCAAAAAAACGATCCACAAATAATTGTCCGAATCAATCTGTTGATTAAGGAAATTAGTCGGAGCGCTTACGCCGGCATCGGCAAGCCGGAGCCTCTTAAGCACGCTCTTCAAGGCTATTGGTCACGACGGATCAATTCAGAGGATCGAATCGTTTACAAGAAAGCGGGCGACCAGATTCTGATCGCACAACTGCGCTATCATTATCGATAGATCTGGCGGACAATTGCGGTGTTATTCCGGAAATTTCTTGCCTGTTCGAAAGCGCGCGCGTGCAATTGGCGAAGTGATGAACCTCTTGTCCCTCCCATTCGCTATTCGGTATGCGCTGTCAGTCCTGCTTCTCATTCCGGCAGTGAGCTTGTCGGCTACGCTCGTGCAGAGCAATCCGCCGATGCGGCCTGCCGATGCCGACTCTCCGACATTGATTTGGGATATTGATGCAAAGCTAGCCAAGAGTCTGCCGCGGAACTTCCGTACGACTGACGACCAGCTTAAAGCGAATAACGGTCAAAAA
>QHRC01000246.1 GCA_003219995.1 Verrucomicrobiota bacterium | reverse complement strand
AACCGGCGATGGAATGGCACTCGTTTTTTCCACAGCGCCAGATGCGCCGGTGCAATGCGCCTTGGAATCAGCAAAGCATTACAGATTCATGCGCAGCTCCAGGTACGCATGGGCGTCCACAGCGGGCCTGTAAGCGGGATCACGGACGTTAACGATCAGTCGAATGTCGCCGGAGCTGGCATTAACATGGCACAACGAGTGATGGATTGCGGTGATGCCGGGCACATTCTCGCCTCCAAGCGTATCGCGGAAGATTTGGAGCAATACCGACAATGGCGACCGTACTTGCACGATCTCGGCGACTGCGAAGTAAAGCATGGAGTGAAGGTCCACCTCTTTAATCTCTACACAGCCGACCTGGGAAATCCTGCGGTACCCGAAAAATTAAAGAAAGCGACACACCCAGCGAATCGCATTACAGGGATCAGGTTTTTTCGAAAGCCAGCCAGGATCGCTGTCGGGTTGTTGCTTGCGATTGCCGGGATCATCGGGCTTTTGCTTTTTGCTCATCACGCTTCGCAAAAATCGATAGCCGCTGGCGGAACTGCGGCCACACCAACCACCGCAAGAAGAATCGCCGTGCTGCCGTTTAAACCGTTGGTTCCCGAGAATCGCGATCAGGTGCTTGAGCTCGGAATGGCCGATACTTTGATCGCGAAGCTAAGCAACAGCCGTGAAATCATCGTCTCTTCGCTGAACTCGGTGCGAAAATACGGCGGGCTCGAACAGGACGCTTCGGCTGCTGGACGCGAGCTGCAAGTTAACTCAGTTCTCGAAGGCAATATCCAAAAAGTCGGCGATCGTATCCGCGTCAGTGCGCGCGTGATTAATGTGTCCGATGGAGCTTCGCTTTGGGCGGGCACGTTTGATGAAAAATTCACCGACGTGTTTGCTGTCCAGGACGCGATCTCGCAAAAGGTGGCGGACGCACTCGCCTTGCGGCTGAGCGGCGAAGAGAAGAGTCGGCTAACGAAACGTTACACTGACAATGTCGACGCCTATCAACTTTTTCTCGCTGGACGTTATCATCACGCCAAGCTCATTCCGACGGAGATCAGGACGGCAATTGGCTTTTATAAGCAGGCGATTGATCTCGATCCCAATTATGCCTTGGCTTACTTCGGACTGGCCGAAGCGAATCGCTGTTTGGCCATCACATCCGATGTGCCCTCGAAAGATTCCCTCCTTGCCTGCCCCAGGCCAAGGCGGCCGCGATAAAAGCGATCGAGCTGGATGATTCTCTCGCTGAGGCGCACTCTGCGTTGTCGTTCGGCCTCATTTGGTACGACTGGGACCGGGTGGGCGCGGAAAAGGAAGCGAATCGTGCCCTCGCATTAGATCCCAATTCTGCTATGTCCCATTTCGCCTACGCTCATATCCTTTCGGATCAGGGGCACCATCCGGAAGCCATCGCCGAGATCGGGCGCGCTCGAGAACTGGACCAGGTCTTTCTTCTGATTCGTGCGCTCGAGGGAATGTTTCTGCATCACGCCCGGCGTGACGATGAAGCGATGGCGCGATTGCAAAAAACCCTCGAGCTCGATCCAGCCTTTTGGATTACCCATCTGACCATGGGAAAAGTTTACATTCAGCAGCGAAAGTATGCCGATGCGATCGCCGAGTTCAGCAAGGCGAAAGAATTATCGCACGGAAACTCGGAAG
>QHRC01000140.1 GCA_003219995.1 Verrucomicrobiota bacterium | reverse complement strand
AAACGCTGTAGGAAACCATCGGCAGGATCACGATAAAAAGCATCCCGACGATTTTGAGCAACGAAGTAGTAATGAGAAAATAATCCATGTCGATCTCTTAGCGCGAACGGCGTGGAGGTTTTTCCGCTTCTGCCTTCTCGATGTTCCTGGCCGCGGAATCAACGGGCGGAGGAGGGGATTCGCGTGCTTGCATAACTTGCACGCCAAGGTCGCCGATTTTGCTCAAACTTAATCCGGCCAGTTGCGGAACATCCTCGCTCATTTGCCGGAAAACATCTTCAATCGAATAAATTCCATTGCTGCCGGTTAGCGCTTGGAGCAGGTCGCGCAGAATTTCCCAGTCATCGCGCGCCTTTCCAGGGCCGCGCACGGCCCGACTGAGCCGCTGTAAACGCCCTTTGCCGTTAATCATCGAGCCGCGTTTTTCCGCGAAGCCAAGCGAAGGCAACACGACCGTGGCGTGCTCGATGGCAGCGTTCGACAAAATATCCATTACGATAAACGCAGAAAGATTTGAGAGCTGCTCGACAGAAATTCCGGCTTCGATTGGATTTTCTCCGAGCGCCATAAGTGCTTTGATGCGGCCGGATCTCACTGCCTCGGCGATCGCCGCCAACTTAGCGCCTGGCTCCGGCGTTATTCCGAGTAATCGCGCGCCGTTCGTGTTTGGATTGCGATCTGCGCTCAACAGGATGTCGTCGCCAGAGGCCGTGCGCGCCACGATGTCGATTAACTGAACATCGAGGGTCCGGGCAAGTTGCGCCGTCAACCAAAGCTCCTCATTGGTCATTCGACCTGAGGCAATGATGGCAACTTCCGAACCGGAAAACTGTTTCAACTGCAAGGCGACATGTGCGATCGCGGTCGGCCAGTCCACTGCGCTAAACTTGTCACTACGAAAAATGCGCGGTTCGAGCAATCTTTTTTCGGATTGTAAAAAATCGAAGTTGAGCCGGCCATAGTTGCACATCCAGGAGGAGTTGACCGCGTCGTTTTCGCGCGGTGTCTGCCGGTAGATAATGTCTTCGCGCGTACCGATAATTGTGTTGCAACCGGTTGCACAACTGGTGCAGATGCTTTTCGTTTCCTTCAAGAACCAGACGCGCATCTTGAATCGGAAATCGGATGAGGTCAGAGCACCGACCGGACAAATGTCCACCGTGTTGAGCGAGTAATTGTTCTCAAGTCGCTTGCCCGGATGCGCGGTAAGTACGGTGTGACTGCCGCGATCGACAAAGCCAAGCACGTCATCCTTGGCAATTTCCTGGCAGAAGCGAATGCAGCGCGAGCAGAGAATGCAACGCTCGTCGTCGAGTGTGACGCGCGGCCCGAGCTCGACGTTTTTCGGTTTCTTCACCTTGTTTTCGAGAAAACGCGACTGGCTCGTGCCGTACTCGACGCTGAATTCCTGCAAGCGACATTCGCCGGCTTGATCGCAAATGGGACAATCGAGCGGATGGTTGATGAGTAGGAATTCCATCACGCCACGCTGACATTCCTTCGCCAGCGGCGAGTTTGTGCGCACGCCCATCCCTTCGGCGACATCCTGCGCGCAGGAAATTTGCGGACGCGGCATCCAATTGATGACCGGTTTTCCGTCCGCGCCGACCTCCGGCTTGCGATCAGGTCCGAGTTTCGGCAGGCCCATCTCGATCAAACACATCCGGCAATTGCCCGGGGAGCTGAGCTTTTTGTGATAACAATACCGCGGGACATAACTGCCGACCTGCTCGCACGCCTCGATCACGCGCGTGCCTTTCGGAAACTGATGCCACACGCCATCGACTTGGACGTTGAACAGTAGCGGTGCGCTGGATGATTGATCGCTCATTAAAACGAGTCAGGAAAACAGGAAAAAAGGAAAGGACAGAATCACAGAACAAGATCTTCGCATTTAATTTCAGCCGGAAGCTCGCGACAAAAGCGTTTAATCGTTAGCGGCGCTGTCGCGAAGTTCAGAAGCAGACCATCTTCAAGATTTGCCGCCTTCAAATAACTCCGACCGATCGCAAAATGAATATCGTCGAGCGCGCTAATTGCTTTCAGCTCGACAATGATTTTGTGCTCAACCAGAAAATCGAGTCGGTGCTCGCCAATTTGGTGATCTTTGTAGAAAAGAGCGATCGGTTTTTGTCGAATGAATTGAATTCCGCTCAACGCGAATTCGACGGCCAACGCCTCCTCATAAACGCTTTCGAGAAAGCCGGGTCCCAGCTCGCGGTGCACGTGAATTGCCGCTGCTATGATCCGATCGGTCAGTTCCCGATTCCGCAACCCTCCTGTTTTCCTGGTTTCCAGATTCATTTTAAATCGTTCCGGCCGAACCAGCTTTTTCCCAACCAGGGTCATGAGCGAGAGCAGTGGTTGGAATTGTCTCCCGCTCGGTCAATTCTTCCGGAGTGTATTCCGGCGGCAGCGGTGGCGGCACTGGCTTCGCGGCGCGTGACGCAAATTCATCTGGAAATTTCTCAACAAAACTTTGCGTTGGCCAGGCGCACGCTTCCCCAAAAGCGCAGATGGTTCGACCGGCAATGTTATCGCCGATGGTTTTCAACGTGCGCGGGTCTTCCACCACGCCGCCGCCATCCAACATCCGCTCCGTGATTTTTTTCATCCATAGTGCGCCCTCCCGGCAGGGCGTGCACTGGCCACAACTCTCGTGTGCATAAAACTCGTTGATATTGTTGAGCGTCCAAACCATGTCGCGCGAATCGTCCAAAACGATCACTCCGCCCGATCCGGCCATTGAACCGGCGGCGGTGAGCGAATCGAAATCCATCGGGATTTCGTCGAGCGACATCTCGCGTTCGGTTGTAGATCCATCAGATTGTCGATCTTTTGTCTTGAATCGCTCGTCTGCGCGCAGCACTTTCGCCGAGCTCCCGCCCGGAATCACCGCTTTAAGTGTGCGCCCCGGCTTCAATCCTCCCGCTATCTCGTAAATCAATTGCCCCATTGTCACCGCACCGACTTCGATTTCGAAATAACCGGGACGCTGCACGTCGCCGCTCACGCAAATGAGGCGGGTGCCAGTATTGTTCGGCCGGCCGAGCTGCGCGTATTTCGCGCCGCCCATCGCGATGATATGCTTCACGTGGCAGAGAGTCTCAACGTTGTTGACGATCGTCGGGCACATGTAGAGCCCGAGCACCGCCGGAAAATAGGGAGGCTTGATCCGCGGGTAGGCACGTTTGCCTTCAAGCGATTCGATCAGGCCGGTTTCCTCGCCGCAGATGTAGGCGCCGGCCCCGCGATGAATGTAAACTTCGACATTGAACCCTGAGCCAAGGACGTTTTTGCCCAGGAAATTGTGCTTGCGCGCTTCCTCGATCGCGCGCTCCAGGATTTTCGCTCCTTCCGGGAATTCGCCTCTTATATATATGTACGCCGTCCGCGCGTTGAGTGCGAAGCAGGAAATGAGGATTCCTTCGAGCAATTGATGTGGGTCTTCGTGAATGATGTAGCGGTCTTTGAACGTCCCCGGCTCCGATTCGTCGGCGTTGCAGATCAAGTAGATGGGCTTTTTCTCATCTGGCTTGATGAAACTCCACTTCACGCCGCACGGAAATCCGGCGCCGCCGCGGCCGCGCAAACCGGATGTTTTTACTTCGTTCAAAATGTCAATCCGCGACATCGTCACGGCCTTTTTAAGTTGCTCGTAACCGCCGTCATCGATGTAGGTATCGATGTCGATCTTCCAACCGGCGCGGCCAATGTTTTTGAAAATCAAGCGATGCTCGAGCGGATGGGGAGATTGCGGATTGCGGATTGCGGATTGTGGATTTGAGATGAAATCGGCAACCGAATTTGGATCGACATTTTCGTGCAACGTTTCGCCGATCATGCAAACCGGCGCGGTGCCGCAACTGGCCAGGCATTCGACAAACTCGATGCTGTAATCGCCGTCCACACTGACCGAAACCGGATTGTGCTTTCTATTGTTGTCGGTTTTGTGATTGCCAATTTTTCGTTCCAGCCCGATTGCTTCGCGCAAATTTTCCATTAGGCGATAACTTCCAGCCATCGCGCAGCTGAGCGTGCGACAAACGCGGACGTGCATTTTGCCGGCGCTCTGCTGGCGAAGCATCGGATAGAAGGTGACCAGCTCGAGAATGTTGATTGGCTGCAAGCCGAGCTTGGCCGCGATCCACCTCACCCCGTCGTCGTTAATGAAGCCAAAATGCTCCTGCCAAAAGTGCAGCAGGGGGAGCGCAGCGCTCCGTTTATGCTCCGGCGGATAATGCCCAATCGCCTTATCCATTTTCCGCTCTAACTCGGCGGGAACGCGTGTGCTCGTCGAGTCCACGGAAAAAGAAATCAGTCGGACAACGTGCTCTGCTTGTCCGTGACCTTGTCGTCTTTAAACACGATCGTCACCGCATCCTTGCCTTGCCGGTAAACGTAAGTCGTCTTTTTCATGATGACGAAATCTTTGTTATCGATGTCCGTGGGCGGGCCAAGAATCGATTCCACCTGTTTCTTCGACATTCCTTCCGCCACTTCTTCGACATTCGCCTTTGTGATGCGTTTGCCGGCGCAAGAAATGGCGATTACGAGCATGAGCACGAGTCCGAGCCTTCCCGCCAGCCGGGTCATTGATTGTAAGATCGACCCGCTTCGCGCCCGAGGCAGCCGATTGAAACAATCAGCTGGGTCGCCCAGCTCCTTCTGTTTGTACGTTTCGCGCATTTCTTCGTTTCGGTTGAAGGAGCTGCCCTGTTTCACAAGGTTCGTCGACACATTCATCTGTCGCATTCGCCCATGACAAAGTCCAGACTGCCGAGCACGGCCGGCACGTCGCTCACCATGCAACCCGGCAAAAGCTCTGGCAGAATGCTAAGATTGACAAATGATGGCGCGCGGATTTTCAACCGGTGCGGCACGCCGCCGCCTTTGCTGTGGATGTAAAAACCAAGCTCGCCCTTTGGATTTTCCGCCGCGAAATAAACTTCGCCGGGCGGTGCATCGAGTCCCTCCGTCACGACGATGAAATGATGAATCAGCTCTTCCATTTTGGTCATGACGTGCGATTTCGGCGGCGTCATGTTTTTCCAATCGACGACATTAATCGGGCCGCTCGGCAATTTATCGATCACCTGGCGCAAGATGCGCACACTCTGTCGCATCTCTTCGATGCGGATAAGGTAACGATCGTAGCAATCGCCGGCGCTGCCGATGACGACGTCGAAATCGTAATTGTCGTAGTCGAGGTATGGATGTTTGCGTCGTAAATCATGCTCGACACCGCTCCCGCGCAGATTCGGGCCGGATAACGCATACGCAATTGCGCGATCTTTTGGAATGACCCCGACGTCGCGCGTTCGGTCGACAAAAATGCGATTACGCGTGAGCAGTTTGTCGATCTCGTCGAGTTGCGGAATGAAACCATCGAGAAATTTCTCGAGCTGGGGAATGAAAATTTCGGGCAAATCGCGAATCTGTCCGCCGACTCGCGTGTAGGACGTGGTGAAGCGCGCGCCGGTCAGCAGTTCAAAGAGGTCGTAGAGTTTCTCGCGCTCGGTAAAGGTGTAGAGAAATGCGGTCATGGCGCCGAGATCGAGGGCCATCGCGCCAAGACCAATTAGATGCGACGAGATACGTGAGGTCTCGCAGCAAATGGTGCGAATGGCCTGGCCGCGCGGAGGAACTTCCCAGCCCATTAGTTTCTCTACCGCGAGCGCATAAGCGACGTTGTTCGAAAGCGGCGCTAGATAATCGAGCCGGTCGGTGTAGGGGATGAATTGGTTGTAATGCATGTTCTCGGCGATCTTTTCATCACCGCGATGGAGGAAACCGACGTCCGGCGTTGCTTTGGTAATGATCTCGCCGTCAAGTTCGAGAACGAGCCGCAAAACACCGTGCGTCGCCGGATGCGACGGCCCCATGTTCAGTACCATCTTCTCGCCAATGTCGTTGTCCGCCTGACGCAGCTTTGCGTCCGCGGCGACAACTCGCGTCAGCGGGTCAGGCGATTCAATCTCCCGCGTGGTGAAAGGCATAAGATCGGCAATTGCTATGCTCGCGACCGTGCATTGCGGTGCAAGCGTAAAGTATCCGGCCTTTGCTCCCCACAAAGAGAATACGCTCGCCTGAAAACGTGAGGTGCGTTAACTAAACCACGTATGACCAAGAAAGTCGCGCTCCTCTTTGCCGGGCAAGGTGCGCAAACCGTTGGAATGGGAAAAGACTTGGCGGAGCAATATCCGACGGCGAGGGATTTGTTTCGGCGAGCGGACGAAGTTCTTGGGCGGAAGTTAAGCAAAATTGCGTGGAACGGCCCGATTGAGGAATTGACCAAGACATCGAATTGTCAGCCGGCGCTGTATGTTCATGGGTTCGCATGTCTGGCAGTGTTGCGCGAACTCGCTGGCAATTTCCCGATTGGTGGCGCCGCGGGTCTGTCCTTAGGCGAAATGACAGCGCACGCCGCCGCCGACACGTTTGATTTCGCAAACGGACTAAAACTGGTGCAGAGGCGCGGCGAACTAATGGACGAAGCCTGTGCGGCGACTTCGGGCGCGATGGCGGCGATGATCGGCGCGGACGAAAACGCGGTGCGCGCACTGGCCGCAGATGCGGATGTTGATGTTGCCAATATTAATGCCCCCGGCCAAATCGTGATTTCAGGCGAGAAAACGAAAGTGGAAATTGCTGTAGGTCTGGCAAAAGAGCACGGCATTCGTCGCGCGACATTGTTGAATGTGGCCGGCGCGTATCATTCCCGTCTAATGGAAAGCGCCTATGAAAAACTGGGGGCTGCGCTTCTTCATGTCCCGGTGCATTCGCCGCGTTTTCCGGTGATCAGCAATGTCACCGGCGCCGAAGCAGTAACTCCAATTGAGATTCGCCGCACGTTGCAAGATCAAGTCACCGGCACGGTGCGCTGGGTCGATTGCATGGAACGACTTGTCGCTCTCGGTTGTAATTTGTTCGTTGAGCTTGGCCCGGGCGGCGTTCTCGCCGGTTTGGTCAAGCGCACGTGCAAAGATGCCGATGCGGTTTCGGTGAGCGACGCGGAATCGGTGCGCAACTGCGCCGAGCGCATTGATGGGTAGAGACGCCGCGCTGCGGCACTCTGCAGTCTGCGCGGCGCGCTGTCCCTACCTCGACAATCGCATTTGGACACCGTAGCCTGAGCGAATGGCACTGATTGAACGTGTAGATACAGATCTAAAGGACGCGATGCGGGCAAAAAACGCGAGTACGGTTGGCGTCCTGCGCATGCTGAAATCAGCGTTGAAATATGCCGCCATCGAAAAATCCCGCGCCGAAGGCGAACTGACGGATACGGAAGCGGTGCAGGTGATTCGCAGGCAGGCCAAGCAACGACAGGACTCAATCGATAGCTTCGAGAAAGGTGGTCGCGCTGAGCTGGTCGCAAAGGAGAAAGAAGAATTGTCGATCTTACAGGCGTATTTGCCGCAAGCGATGGGCGCCGATGAACTTGCCAAAGTTGTGCGCGATACGATTGCCGAAGTTGG
>QHRC01000052.1 GCA_003219995.1 Verrucomicrobiota bacterium | reverse complement strand
ATACGGCGAGCGACACCGATACGATTACGGTCACGACGGACCTCCAAATAACGGTGACCGACGGTAAAACTACGGCCGCCATCGGCGGCAAGAACACCTACACTATCAAGGTGACCAATGCTGGGCCGAGCGACGTGACAGGGGCGGTGGTGAGCGACACTTTCCCGAGTAGTTTCACCGGGGTAACTTTTACTGCGACCCAGAGCGGCGGGGCGTCCGGTTTTAGTGCCAGCGGCAGCGGCAATATCAATGATACATTAACAATGCCCGCCCATAGCTCTATTACTTACAAGGCAACCGGCACAATCGATCCGTCAGCAACTGGCACGATCTCCGACACAGCGACTGTGACTCCTCCGAACGGAGGGAATGACCCTAACCTGGGTAACAATAGCGCGACCGATAGCGACACCCTCGCAATCATCGCGGACCTCAAAATGACGGTGACGGATGGTAGAACCACCGTCCCGGCTGGTGCGAAGAACACCTATACTATCAAGGTGACCAACGCCGGGCCGAGCAATGTAACAGGGGCCGTGGTAAGCGATAATTTCCCGAGCAGTTTCACTGGGGTTACCTTCACTGCGACCCAGAGCGGCGGGGCGTCCGGTTTTACGGCCAGTGGCAGTGGCAATATCAATGATACATTAACAATGCCAGCTGGTAGTTTTGTTACTTACACGGCAACAGGCACAATCGACTCGTCAGCCACTGGCACGATCTCCGACACTGCGACTGTAACTGCTCCAAGTGGAGTAAGTGATCCCACTCTGTCCAACAATACCGCGACCGATACTGATACACTCTAGTAGGCAGCCAGTGGCTGAGCGTAAAGCGCAATTACTGAATTGCTCTCGACTCTGTAGGACGACCTCTGCGAAGCCGTGGAATTTCGTCGATTCGAGAGAGACAGGCTTACCCCTCTCGACAGCGAATCAGACTCCTTCGACGACGATCATGTTTGTTTTAGCGGTGCGGTGGCGCATTTTGCGAGGCTCACGGTATTCCTCGCAATTGAGCCACTCTTTGGCGCGTTTCATTGATTCGAACTGAAGAATGACGATGCGCTTTGGTTTCCAATCACCCTCCAGCACTTCGGTCGTTCCGCCGCGCACGATGTATTTGCCTCCATACTTTTGGACCGTCGCGCCGGCCTGTTTCTTGTATTCTTCGTAGCCGGTTGGATCGACAATTTCTATTTCGACGATGACGTACGCTGGCATGAAGAAAGATTAATCAGGGAACCAGGAAGCCAAGAAATAAGAATCAGGAAAAAGATCCGTAGATTACGCAGACTTTCCGCAGTTCGGTTGCCAGATGGTCGCTTGCTGATCACTCATCACTTGTCGCACGTCATTCTTCGATATCAGCGTCCGTCGTGGCTGCCGTCTTTGGCGGCTAGCTCGGGAATTTTTTTTCGGCGACGGAGCCGCAGCCAATTGTTCCAGGTTTTGCGGAGGCTGTCGCGCGGGGTCAGATATTTTTGATTGAGCTCGTTACTCTTTAGGATTTGGGCGAGAATGCCTTTCACCGAAAAATCGTCGGTGTTCAAAATCGTGTAGGCCGTGCCGACGGCAGCGGCATGATGCGCATCGCTTGCTGCGGTCATAGGCAAACCGCGGATTTGGGCGTACTTAAAAGCGTAACGGTTATAGCGGCGCAGCGTCGTCGCGGCGTTGAAGACCTCGATTGCGTCGATCGGCAACGTGTCCAATGTGGAAAGGCGGATTCCGGCGCGAAACAAATCATAGGGATGCGGCGGGATGGCGAGGCCGCCGCGCTCGTGGATCATCTCGCAAACTTCGCGCGCGGGTTTCCCTTTTAAATACGGAAGCGTCGCGCCGATGCAAAGCAGATGTCCGTCGGCGGTTGTTATTTCGACGCCGGGCAGAACCAGAAAATTCTCGACCGGCAAGCCGTCGAGTCGCATCAATCCTTTTTCGAGCAGATAAGTGACAGCCTCACAGGTGTTGTGATCGGTGATGGCAAGCCCGTTCAACCCCTTGGCGCGAGCGGCCGCGATTAAATCCTCGGGACTGGAAACGCCGTCGCCGGAAAAGAACGAATGCGTGTGCAGATCGATATTAAACGGCATTTTGGAGAGATTAATTTGGAGAAGAAAAAATGGAAAGCGTCGGTTTCACTGTAGCGGCAATCTACGACCGTCGAAAGTGAATGCGACGCTCATCAAACGCCGCTGCAGGACACGCTCAACTCCAGTCCGAAAAGCGTGAGACGACCATACGTGAATCGCGTATCGCCCGGTTGGGAACCCCCGCGCCGCTTGCTCATTTGCCGCGGGTCGATTCCCAGCAAACAAGAATTATCGGCCGATCCTGTCCCGCAGCGCGACCAACGCCAGATGGCGTGGCATCGCTCTGCCCTGCTCCCATTCTTGAAGCGTCCGCGGAGACACTCTCAACCTTAATGCCGCCTGCGGTTGCGAAAGTTCATGACGCTTTCGCCAAAGACGTAGCTGGGCCGAAATATCGTATTTGTTCTTCCTCTTTTTCACTCATCACCAGTCTTACCAAGTTGTCCGCCAGCTTGGATCTGAAGGTGGGTCCCATTAGGTGTCGATCTTGCTCGCGCGGCGCGGGCGATCGTTCGTACCCCCTCAATGCATTCCGGTTTTGAACTAACTTGCTATACGTGATTCACGTATAGGACCGGGTCAAGCGCAGATTATACTTGGTGGTTGAACTAGCGGTTTATGATATGCAGCGCACGTTTCTCCACGTTGAGCGCCGCCTCCTTGACCGCCTCGCTCAGGGTCGGATGCGAATGACAGGTCCGGCCGAGATCCTCTGAGCTGCCGCCAAATTCAATGACCGAAACGGCCTCAGCAATTAATTCCGAGGCTGCATGTTGCAAAATGTGCGCACCGAGAATGCGGTCCGTCTTCGCATCCGCGATGAATTTGGCGATCCCCTCGAGATCTTCGTTCGCCACCGCGCGGCCGGTAGCGCGAAACGGAAATTTGCCCACCCGATAATCGATCCCTTTCTCTTTCGCCTGTTCTTCCGTCAGCCCGACGCCCGCGAGCTCAGGATTCGTGTAAATGATTCCAGCGATCGCGTCGTAGTTTATATGGCCGGCTTTTCCCGCGATGTTTTCAATACAGGCGATGCCTTCGTCTTGGGCTTTGTGCGCCAGCATCGGCCCCGCGATTACGTCGCCGATCGCGTAAATGCCTTCGATATTCGTGCGGAAATTTTTGTCCACTTTGATGCGCTTCTTCTCGTCGAACTCGACACCAACTTTTTCCGCGCCGAGTCCTTCGGAAAACGGACGACGCCCGACCGAAACAAGGACCTTGTCGGCACCGAAGTTAAGTTCTTCTTTTCCTTTGGTCGCGGTCGCCGTCACGCGGCCATTGTCGATCTCGACCGCGCTGACTTTGGTCTCGAGATGAAATGTGATCCCCTGCGCGGTGAGCGAGCGTTGGAGCATGTTCGATAGCTCCAGGTCGAAACCGACGGCGATGCGCGGCAGAAACTCGAGAATCGTGACTTCCGATCCGAGCCGGGCCCAAACCGATCCGAGCTCCAATCCAATCGCACCCGCGCCGACGACCAGAAATTTGGGTGGCGCTTCCGCAAAAGTAAGCGCTTCAGTGCTACTGACGATCGTCTTGCCGTCAAACTTCGCGAATGGTAGCTCAATCGCCGCGCTTCCGGTGGCGATGATAGTGTTTTTCGTCTCGATCTCCTGCGTCTTTCCATCCGACGATTTGACCGAAACTTTCCCCGGCGCGGTGATGGTGCCGAAGCCTTCGAACGTCGTCACCTTGTTCGTCTTCATGAGCGCGCGGACACCGCTGTTCATCGTTTTTACGACCTTGTCTTTGCGCTGCTGCATCTTCGCAAGATCGACATGTGCGTTCTCAATGATGATGCCGTGTTTTCCCGCTTCCTTTTTTGCGAATATGAAATGATCGCTCGAGGTAAGCAGCGCCTTGCTCGGAATGCAGCCGACATTCAGGCAAGTGCCACCAAGGTCTTTGTCCTTTTCGATAATGGCCGTCCTCAACCCGAGCTGGCCTGCGCGGATGGCTGCGACGTAGCCGCCTGGCCCCGAGCCGATGATAACAACGTCAAATTTTTCCATGTGCCTCTCTCTCTGTCATTCCGACCGAAGGGGAGGAATCTCTCCCTGTTACAAGGAAAATAGTAAGAGATGGCTCGACTTCGCTCGACATGACAAAACTAGAAATCGAGCGCCAATTTTTTCGGATCTTCGATGCATTCTTTCACTTTGATAAGGAACGTGACCGCTTCTTTGCCATCGACGGCACGGTGATCGTAGCTGAGCGCGAGATACATCATCGGCCGCACTTCTACTTTGCCGTCGATCGCCACTGGGCGCGGCATGATCTTGTGCATGCCGAGAATTCCAGTCTGCGGCGGGTTTAAGATCGGGGTGCTCAAGAGTGAGCCGTAAACGCCGCCGTTTGAGATGGTAAACGTGCCGCCGGTCAAATCTTCGATCTTCAATTTTCCTTCACGCGCCTTGGTTGCGTAATCGGCAATGTCGCGCTCCAGATCGGCGAAACCCTTTCTGTCGGCGTCGCGGACGATCGGCACAACGAGTCCGCGTTCCGTTCCCACGGCGACACCGATGTCGTAGAAATTGTTTTGGATAAAATCGTCGTCTTCGATGCGGCCGTTGACGACCGGCACAGCTTTGAGCGCTTCGACGCACGCCTTGACGAAAAACGACATGAAACCGAGCTTCACTCCGTTCTTTTTTGTGAACGCGTCCTGCGATTTCGCGCGCAAGTTTTGAACCGCGCTCATATCGCATTCGTTGAACGTAGTTAGGATCGCCGCCGTCTGCTGGGCCATGACCAGTTGCGCCGCGATCTTGCGGCGCAGCGGCGACATTCTTTTGCGGGTAAACCGTCCGTCCGCTGACTGTCGATCTTGCTGACTGTCGACCTTGTCTTCGGAGGCGCCGCGGTTTTGGGCCGCGGCAAGCGCATCGCCTTTGGTCAGGCGCCCATCCATTCCAGTTCCAGAAATTTTTCCCGGCTCGAGATGTTCTTCTTCGACTATCCGGCGCACTGCCGGAGAAAGCGTGGTTGTTGATCTTTCTTCCGCAAGTGGAACAGCTTTTGTTTCAGTTTTTTCGGGCGCGGGCTTTTTCTCCGCCGGCTCGGACTTCGCGGGCGCGCTCTTTGAATCGTCAATCGTCGCAACCACTTCGCCGATTTTCACTTCCTGGCCAGCGGGCACCAACGCATCGAGCACCCCGGATTTTTCGGCCGTGATCTCGGTGGAAACCTTGTCAGTATCGAGCGTGAACAGCGCCTCGCCCGCATTGACAAACTCGCCGGATTTTTTGTGCCAGACGGACACGACGCCACTGGAGATCGATTCGCCAACCGCTGGGATTTTCACCTCGATGCTCATGAATGAGCCTAACTAAGCGCTGAACGCGTCGGCGACAAGCGCAGCCTGCCTGCGCTTGTGAAGCATGAGCGCGCCGACCGCCGGACTGGCACTGGCGGCGTGGCCGGCGTAAGTGATCTCGCGGCCGAAATTATCTCGTAATCGCGGCTCGATAAAACTCCACGCGCCCATGTTCTGCGATTCTTCCTGGCACCAGACGAGCTTCGCGCTTTTGGGATAAGGCTTGATCATCTCCTGCAGCTTTTTTTCGGCGAGCGGATAAAGTTGCTCGACTCGAATGATGGCCGCGTTGTCGATCTTTTCCTCCGCGCGATAATTCAAGAGATCGTAATAAACTTTGCCCGAACAAAGGATCACGCGCTCCACCTTGTTAGCGGGTCCAACATTGGGCGAACCTAGAATTTCCTCGAACCGGCCGCTGGTAAATTCCTCCGCGCGTGACGACGCGAAATCGGCGCGCAGTAAGCTTTTCGGCGTCATGATGATGAGCGGCTTGATAAAATTCCGTTTCATCTGGCGCCGCAAAACATGAAAATACTGCGCTGAGGTGGTCAGATTGCAGACCTGAATGTTGTCTTCAGCACACGCTTGCAAAAAACGCTCCAGTCGCGCGCTGGAATGTTCCGGTCCCTGCCCTTCGTAGCCATGTGGCAGGAGCAAGACGATCCCGCTCGGCCGCTGCCATTTCGATTCAGCCGAAACGATGAATTGATCGATTATCGTTTGCGCGCCATTCACGAAATCGCCGAACTGCGCCTCCCACAAGCAAAGCAAGCTTGGGTAATCGAGCGAGTATCCGTAATCGAAGCCCAGGACGCTCGCTTCCGAAAGAGGGCTGTTGTAAATGCAGATGCGCGCTTGCTTTTCCGCCAAATGCATGAGCGGGACATATGGTGCGCCCGTTTTCGCGTCGTAAAGAATCGCGTGTCGCGTGCTGAATGTGCCACGGGCGCTGTCTTGCCCAGACAACCGCACCGGCGTTCCTTCGAGGAGCAGTGAACCGAACGCGAGCAACTCCGCGTAGTGCCACTCGAACGGCCCGCCGTTGTCGAAAGCTTTTCGCCGATGCTCGAGCACGATCCGCTTGATCTTCGGCTGAACGTTGAAATCATCGGGCACACGCGTCAGCGCATCGACAATTGTCTTCAGCGTTCTTTCGCTGATCGCGGTCGAAACGGAGGAACTGGTATACTCGGGTTGGAAAATTGCGGTCGATTCCTTGAACTTCGCTTGCCCGCCCGCCTTCTCCTTCTCGATCGCTTTTACATTGTCGAGCACCATCTCGAGCCGAAGACCGAACTCGGTTTCAAGTGAGGCGGAATCGTCCTCGCTGAGTATGTCGGCTTCGAGAAGTTCCCGCTTATACAACTGGGCGACCGAGGGGTGCTTGTCGATCTTGGCGTAAAGATCCGGCTGGGTAAACGCGGGCTCATCGCCCTCGTTGTGGCCGTAACGGCGGTAGCAATACATGTCGATGACGATGTCGCGTCCAAATTCCTGGCGAAAATCGATCGCGAGCTGACTGACGAACAGGATCGCGAGCGGATCGTCACCATTCACATGGAAAATGGGCACCTCGATCATCTTCGCGATGTCGGTGGCGTACATCGACGAGCGCGCATCTTCCGGCAGTGTTGTGAAACCGATTTGGTTGTTGACGACGACGTGGACCGTGCCGCCGGTGCCATAACCATGCAGCTGCGACATGTTCAGTGTTTCGGCCACGATCCCCTGCCCCGCGAAGGCGGCATCGCCGTGTATTAAGAGCGGCAAAACTTTACGACGATGTTCGGTGTCGCCGCGAATGCGTTGCCGCGCACGCGCTGTTCCTTCCACAACCGGGTCGACCGCTTCGAGATGACTCGGATTTGCGGAGAGGCGAATCTCCACTTCCGCACCAGATGAAAATTTTCGGACGGTGCGATAACCCAGATGGTATTTGACGTCGCCATCGCCGGATACGAGCTCGGGAATGTAATTGTCGCTGAACTCGGTAAAGATGACACGGAGGGACTTCTTCAAAAAATTCGCCAGGACATTGAGCCGGCCGCGATGAGTCATGCCCATGCAAATTTCTTCAACTCCCGCGCCGGGACATTTGTGCAGAACCGTGTCGAGAATCACCATCAAAGATTCTGCGCCTTGTAGTGAGAAACGTTTTTGCCCGACATAACGGGAATGTAAAAAAACTTCGAACGATTCGGCTTCGAGCAACGCGCGCAGCAAAGCGATTTGCACCGCGCGCGCCGTGTGCCGCTTATCCGGACGCGATTCGAGACGATGCAACACCCAGTTGCGAATGCGCGTGTTCTGGATGTGCATGAACTCCGCGCCGATCGAGTCGGCGTAAATTCTCTCCAGCCGCGCGATCATTTCACGCAGCTTCATTTCCTCATTATTGAGGAAGAACTTCGACGATACGCGAAGATCGAGGTCTTTTTCGCTGAAGCCCAGCTCGCGCAGCGAGAGTTGCGGATTTTCCGGGCGCTTTTCCGCCAACGGGTTGACCCGCGCAATGGTGTGACCAAGCGTGCGATACGCATAGACCAGTCCGTCGATGCGCGTTTGCAGCGGGCTTTCGCGAACGCCAGCCCGCGGCGCAGTCGCAGCGGCGCCATTCCGCTGGGGCAGATTGCCGAGCTCGAATCCTTCGAAAAACGCCGACCACCCCGAATCGACCGCTTCCGGGTTCTGACGCCAGCGCCGGTAGTTCTCCTCGATCAGGTCGAGATTTGCCCGAGCAGCGATTGAAGTGCGCATGGCAAGATTAATCTGCAACCTTTAGATCGAGCGGCAAGTTGACAGTGCAAAGAGTGCTCCGTTACTTGCACGGCAAATGCGACCTAATCGCCGACTTGTTCTGATGCTCACCGGAATCTGCGGAGCTTTCTTCGTTGGCTCGACATCCTCCCTTGCCCAGGCTGATCCGGCGACCGAGCCGGCCGTCCTGGCGTTGGCTAAAGTTTTGCCGGCAGTGGTCAACATCAACACCGAGCGCGTTGTGCGGCGGACACTGCGCGATCCAGTCGAAGACTTTTACGCGCAATTTTTCGGCTACTACCGGGGCCAGCCGCGCGAAATCCGGCAGACAGTGCAAAGCCTCGGCTCAGGCTTCATTGTCGATCCCGCGGGCTACATTGTGACTAATCAGCATGTGGTTGAGCGCGCGGCCGATTTGAAGATCCAGGTCACGACGAACGACAGCAAGACGTACAACGCGCATTACATTACGGGCGACGACAATACGGACTTGGCCTTCATCAAAATCGACGCCAAAGCCGCCTTCCCTTTTATTAACCTCGATAATATTTCGCCCAACTTGCTCGGTGAAACAGTCCTCGTGGTAGGCAATGCCGTCGGATATGGCAGCTCCATCAGCCGCGGCGTTCTCAGCGCAACCAAACGCGAGATCACCATCGATAACGTCGAATATAAAAATCTCGTGCAGACGGATGCGGCGATTAATCCTGGCAATAGCGGCGGACCGGTCATCGATATTTCCGGGCGACTGGTCGGGATCAGTTCCGCCAAAATGGCCTTCACTCCACAAGGCATCCCGACGCAGGGACTCGGGTTTGCTATTCCGGCGGAAGTCGTGCGCGACAGCGTTGCCCAATTTAAGAAAGTCGCGGACAAGCAACCCGAGCCGAAAAAGCAACTCGCAGCGAATGACGCATCGACATCGTTGGCGGAACACCTTTTCGGCATGCAACTGCAAGACCTGAGCGCGGAATTGACCGATGCGCTCGGTTACGCTCGAGGCCGCGGCGTTCTCATCAGCGCTGTCGAACCGAACAGCCCTGCTGATCAAGCGGGGATTGAACGTGGCCTGGTGATTTATCGCGTCGGCAAGCAGGATGTTAATTCCATAAGACAGGTGGAGAGCCTGCTTGGCGCCGCGCGGAGCGGGACGAGCGTTGACTTTACGGTGGGCGTGATGCGGGCTGACGGCGGAGGGCAACGAATCGAAACGGTTACTTTGGCCGCGCGTTAAGCAATGAAAAATTTTGGCAACGCGCCGGCAGTTCGATTGTCTGATGAAATGATTCGCCATGATTAAAGTCGAAAATCTTACGAAGCGCTACGCCGGACAGCCCGCGATTCGCGATCTCAACTTCGAGGTCGGCAAAGGTGAAATCATGGGATTTCTCGGCCCGAACGGCGCCGGCAAAACCACCACGATGCGGATTTTGGCTGGTTTCATGCCCGCCACCTCCGGTCGCGCTTTAATTGCGGGATTCGACATTTTTGAGCAATCGCTGCAAGCGCGCACTCGTCTCGGTTATATGCCGGAGCATGTGCCGCTCTACAACGACATGCGCGTGACTGAATATCTTGATTACCGAGCCGCCCTCAAAGGCGTGCCGCATCGTCGGATTGCGGAGCGTGTGGGCGATGTAAAAGAACTTTGCGGGCTAAGGGACGTAGAGAAAAAAATAATTGGCGCACTTTCGAAAGGTTACCGACAGCGCGTTGGCCTGGCCGATGCGCTCCTGCACGAGCCCGATCTTCTCATTCTCGATGAACCAACGATCGGTCTCGATCCGAATCAAATCCGGCAAGTGCGCGAACTGATCAAGAACCTCGGCCGGCAGCACACCATTTTGCTTTCGACGCACATACTTCCGGAAGTCGAAATGACATGCAGCCGGGTCATTATCATACACAAGGGGCGAATCGAAGCATGCGATACGCCGGAAAATTTACTCAGCCAGCTCCGCCAGGTCGGTGGTGTCATGCTCGAGGCAAAAGTGGGAAAAGACAACGGCGCCGACGAGCTCAGGAAAATTTCGGCTGTGCGCGACGTCACGACGGACGTCGATGGAGAGTGGAATGTCTTTTCCCTGCGCGTCGAGTCCGGGGCGGACGTGCGTGAAGAAGTTTTTCGGCTGGCCGCCGCGCGGCGCTGGACGGTGCGCGAGCTGACCCAACGCCGCGCCACGCTTGAAGACGTGTTCGTCGAGATCACACACGCAGATGAAATGGAGCGATCGTCAATTTAACCGGTATGAGAAAATTTTACACGCTCCTGGCGCGCGAAGTGCAGAGTTATTTTTACTCGCCGATTGCCTACATCGTTCTGGTTTTTTTCCTGATCGTGAGCGGGGTTGATTTTTATTTTCAGATTTCGTTCATGAACCAGCGGCCAGTGCCGTACTCGGTCCAGGAAGCGTTTTTCAATTCCGTGTTCTTCTGGTTTGCGTTCGTTTTGATTTTTCCGCTCATCACGATGCGCCTGTTCGCGGAGGAATTTAAGCTCGGCACGATCGAGCCGCTCATGACCGCTCCAGTGCGGGACTGGCAGGTTGTTCTTTCAAAATTTTTCGGTGCGCTTGTTTTCTACATAATTCTCTGGGTTCCGACGGCTCTTTATTTCGGAATTTTCCAATACGTGACCGGTCGTCCGGCGGCCGGATCGAGCGGCGCTTATTGGGGCTCTTATTTAATGCTCCTGCTTTTGGGAATGTTTTACCTCTCGGTCGGCTGTCTTGCTTCGGTCCTGACGAAAAACCAAATCATCGCTGCGATCATTTCCTTTTGCGCGATCACACTGTTGTTTTTTCTCGGCCTTGTTCAATTCATTCTCCTCGATGTCAGTTCGGCGACACGCGACCTGCTCGGTTACTTCTCCGCTCTCGAGCACATGGGCACCTTCTCGCGCGGCGTGATCGATACGCGGCCGATCGTGCTCTATCTGAGCATGACGGTGGTGATGCTGACGCTTACCTATCAGGCATTCCAATCGCGCAAGTGGAGACTGTGACGATGGCCGACGAGAAGCAGCAATCCGCGCCGAAAAAGATTCACCGCCTCCAGATCGGGGTGAATGTCCTTCTTCAAGTCGTGCTTGTTCTTTTCCTCGCGACGATGGTGAATTCGCTTGGCTTCAAGCATTACAAACGCTGGGACTTTTCGCGAGACCAAAAATACGCGCTCTCCGACAAAACGAAACGCTTCCTCGAAACAATCAAAGGCAAAATGCGCGTCACTGTTTTCTTTTCGCCGAACACACCGATCACCGGGGACGTGCAGAGCCTGCTGACGGAGTATCAATACGCGGCCAAAGGTAAGATCGACATTGAGAACATCGATCCGGAGCGCAATCTTTCGCGCGCCAAAGAGATGTTCGATAAATACAAGGTGGTCAGCGACGAAAGTCTGCTCGTGATCGATTACAGTGGGCGCAATAAAACGGTGAAGGCCTCCGAAATGGCCGATATCGATCAAAGCGGAATGGCGTTGGGCGAGGGTCCACGCGTGACGGCGTTCAAAGGCGAACAAACCATTACCGCCGCGATGATGGATTTGGTCGAAGGCAAGAAGAACACGCTCGGTTACGTGCTCGGGCATAAGGAAGCGCCGATTTCCGGAAACACTCCGATCTCAGTGCTGAAGACATTCATTGAGAATGAAAATATCAAGTTCCAGGAGCTGAATCTTTTCGACGTCGGCGCGATTCCGTCCGACCTGAACGCGATCATGATCGCCGGGCCACAGTACGATTTCTCCGATCGGGAAATGAAATTACTGCGCGATTTTTTGGAAAAGCAGGGACGCGTTCTGCTGCTGCTCGACCCAGCGGCGAAGACACCGAAGCTGAATGCATTTCTAAGCGAGCTCGGCCTGAGGGTGAACGATGACCGGTTGATGGTTTTTTTGCGGACAGGAATTCAAGAGGTCGCGCTCACGCGCGATGTGCAAGCGCATTTTCTGGGTGGCAGCCCAATTACGAAACGGCTGGCTGACGTGCGCGCGTTGTTTTTTGGCGGAACCTCATCGCTCACGCTCGAGCCGGAACGCGTACGTGCAGCCAATATTCGGCTCGAGCCGCTGGCTCAGGCAGAGAAAGGTTATTTCGCCGAGACGGATTACAACACGAACGATCAAGCTAAACTTCAGGCCGACGCTACGCAGACGCCTGGCAATCCGCTAACGATCGCTGTCTCGATGGAAAAAGGCGGCAGCGCGGACGAGCGCGTGAAGGTCAATTCGTCGCGCATGGTGGTAGTAAGCAACTCGACATTCGTTCAAGACAACGCCCTGACGCAGGATCAACAAGCGCTCGATTTCATTTCCGGCAGCGTGAACTGGCTGCTCAGTCGTGAACAGTTCATCGGCATCTCGCCTAAAATTCCCAAGACCCTTACCTTCACCCTCACGGAAAGCGCACTGAGCAATGTTCGCTGGCTGATCCTTGTCCTGATACCGCTCATTCCAGCCTTTATCGGCGCAGCAGTGTGGTGGCGGCGTCGCGCCTGATCGTTTAATCGCCTTATGAAATGGAAGACAACGCTCGTTTTGCTAACGATTGCGCTCGGTCTGGCTGTCTATATCAAATTCTTCGAAAGTAAGCGCCCGAACACCGAGGAAGCGAAACGACAGGCCCAAAACGTCGTCAATTTTAGCCGGGAAAAGATCGACGGGATCGTAATTCAAAATGGCGACGATAAGATCGATATGCGCCGCCGCGACAATAAATGGCGGCTGGAAACGCCGATCAAGGATCAGGCCGATAATTCATTGATCGAGAATCTTCTCTTCGATCTCGAAAGCTGGCAGAAAGACGCGACCATTCCGACCAAGCAAATTGAGGCCGAGAAAAACAAGTTGAACGAATACGGCCTGAGCAGGCCAAAGCTGCGGTTGAAATTGCTCGGACACGATGCGCCGCCGGAAATTTTGTTCGGCAAAGACGGGGCGCTCGAAGACAAAATGTATGTGCGTTTCGAAAATTCGAAGGAAACATTTCTGGCCGCGCAATCTATCAAGAAGGACATCGCGAAAAAACCGGAGGAGTTTCGCGACAAAAAATTGACCGACCTAATCAGCGCGCAAGTCTCGCGGGTCGTCCTGAAGACCGGCGCCGGTGAGATGGAGTTGCAGAAAAAAGGCGATCATTGGGAAATCATGAAGCCGTTGCGGGCGCGCGGCGACGATCAAAAGATCGGCGACCTGATCTCACAAATCACGACCGCGCACATTCAACAATTCGTGGCCGATGATCGAGGCGATCTGCACCCGTATGGCCTGGCCGAGCCGCGAGGATCGATCACGCTCTTCACTCAGGACGACAAGCAAGGCCAAATGCTCCAGATCGGCGCTGTGTCCGAAAAAGAAAAGGACCAAGTCTACGTCCGCTTCTCGTCGCGCGCCTTTGTTTACACGCTGCCGAGAAAGACCGAAGACCTTCTCAATACCAGACCGAATGATGTGCGTGACCGGCATCTTGTTCGCATCGACACAAACATTCTCGATCGGATGACGATCGATGCGCCGGGCAAAGGCAAGACGGTGCTTGCGCGCAAGGGAGAAAATTGGACGATCGCCAGCCGCAATAATACGCCGGCAAATTCCAGTGAGGTGCACCGGCTGATCGAAACCTTGCAAAGCGAGCAAGTGACTAAATTTACTGAAGACGTCGCCTCTGATTTGCCGAAGTACGGCCTGGATAAGCCGCAGTTGCAGTTGACGTTCAGTTCCTTTGCATCTGAAAACACGGCTGAAACCAAAGCAGGCGAGCGCCCCTTCGCCACGATCGCGTTTGGAAAAGGGGATGGCGACAACGTCTACGCGCGCCTCGGCGACGAGCCGTTTATTGTAGCGGTGCGCCGCGGATTACTCGATCAAATCTTCACCGATCCATTACAATGGCAGGAACTCGCAATTTTTAGATTTAAGCCGGAACAAATCCACAGTTTTAGTGTTGTGACCGATAAAGAATTGTCGCTCGTGCACGAAGCAAACAAGCAATGGACGTGGCAAAAAGGCAGCGGTACAATCGATCAAATAAACGTGCAGTCGCTGCTCAATACATTGGCGATGTTGCACGCAGTGCGCTGGGTGGGCGCGGCCACGCCGCCACATGCCTTCGAGAAGTCGCAACTCGTTGCCACCTTCGCGACTTCACCCGACGATAAAGCAATGCACAAATTGACGGTCGGAGGAGCAGCTGGTGACGGGATGTGGTTTGCGCGCGCGGATGAGCATGAAGGCACGTTCCTCCTTAGCACTCTGGATTTAAACGCACTCAAGCTGCCGCTCGTCAGTCAATCGTCTCCGTCGCCGTCACAAACTCCGTCAGTTGTAACATCGCCGAGCGTCGGGCCAAAATAATTCGTAGCGGCGCTCTATGAGAGCCGAGATGGCGATAGTCGGCGCTCATAGAGCGCTGCTACAGCTTTTCCGCCGTAAAAATTGTGACGATACCGCCGGTGAGCGGTTCGACCGACACGGCGCCCAAGCCGTTCGCTTCGAGCATACGACACATTGCCACGCCGCTCGGAAATTCTTCGATTGAATCGCCAAGATAATGGTAAGCGTTCTTTTGCCGGGCGAGAAAAGATCCAAGGAACGGCAGACAGCGATGTAAATAGAACCGATAAAGCGTGCGCAAGATCGACAATTGTGGCAGGGAAAACTCGAGGATCAGCAAATGGCCGGTTGGCTGGAGAACACGCCACATTTCGTGCAGCGCCGCACCCCAGTCTTCCATGTTCCGTAAACCGAAAGCGATGGTGAGACAATCAAATGAAGAATCCGCGAACGGCAGCCGCATGGCATCGGCCAGGATGGTTTTGCGCAATCCTTTTCGGTGCGCAATCGCCAGCATGTCTTCCGAGAAATCAATGCCGATGATTTCCGCGTCAGGTGATTTTTTCGCGACGGCGAATGCGAGATCACCTGTGCCGGTGGCAAGATCGACAATCTTCTTGGGGCGCCAATGCGCGACGATTTCGGCGGCACGCCTTCGCCAGTAAAAATCAAAGCCGCAGCTTAAAATGTGATTGGCCAGATCGTATCGCCAGGCGATCGACCCGAACATGGACCGCACCCGTTCGGTTGAGCGAAGAGTGGATTCGTTATTCACGCTCGCGTGAACGTGCGATGAGCGACGAGCAACGTCCAATGGAAGCTTACGGCCCGATCAGGTGAGGCAAGCCGGGACAGGCGATTCTGCGCGGCCTGGCAAGTTTCGAGACGTTGCAGCCGAAAATACCAGCAGAGCGAGCGGAGCGACATGCACCAACCGTCTGTTCACGGAGAGCCGGATGTGGGCAAGATAATCCGGCCAGGCGCTAAAGACTAAATAGAAGCGTAGATTCCGATTGATGCGGTGAGCGTATTTGGAAGCTTCGCGCAAAATCTGCGGCGCACTGACAGCCAGAAACGACGCGGTCGAGCCCGCCCAGAACGACAAGGGCGCAATGGCACGAACGCGGCGATACCACTCCATCTTAGCAGGATGGCGAAAGCAGCTCGAGCTTAGCTAAGATCGGATCGAATTTCTTGAAAGAGCGCAGGATAACGAGAGATACCTTCATCGGTTTCACATTCAATCAGTATGGACCCGGCCAGTATCATGATGAGCAGGGCCGTCGACGCCTCCTAGGTGTCAACGTTCAAGTTCCAGTACTTAAAAAGTTGTTTGCTATCCTATTCAACACCAGCTATGAGACGGCGTATGGACTTATCTCTTAGATCTTTGGAACAAGCCGTGTCGATGCGGCGGCAAATCGATAATCTGGAAAGACGCCTTGCCTCACTTTTGGGCAGTACTTCACCCAGTCCAACGTCTAGCACTGGCCGACGACGAATGTCTGCGGCGACTCGCGCTAAGTTAGCCGCGGCCGCCCGAGCGCGCTGGGCTAGACAGAAGGGCGCCAAAAAAGCCGGTCACACTACCGCTCGCAAGAAAAAGGGCGGAATCACCGCAGCCGGGCGGAAGAGGCTTTCGCAGTTAATGAAAGCTCGATGGGCGGCCAGAAGAAGAGCTGCTGGGAAGTCAAAATAGTTGAATAGTCGAAATGCTCGCGAGAGGACTCGAACCTCCACGGGTTGCCCCATACGGTCCTGAGCCGTACGCGTCTGCCGATTCCGCCACGCGAGCAATAAGCAGCGGCTGCTAAATTGCGCATGCGCGGGAGAGCCGCAAGGTCAAACGCACGACGTCGCCTAACCCGCCAGAGGCGGGCAGCTCCTTCACCCGATCGCGTGATACGCCCGGAATGCAAACAGAAGGAGCTGGGCGACCCAGCTGATTAATTCAATCGTCTGCCGTTCGAGGCGCATAGCGGGCGATCTTGTGATCGGTCAGCCCCGGCGCTTCTTGCGCACGCGAACTTCCAGTTGATGGGCCTTGCGGGCTTTGCCAAGCGAACGGAGTAAGTCGGCGTAGTTCGCCGCGACAATCTCGTAATCTTCGGGCGGCTTTTCGGCACCTTCTTCCCAGTTCTTGAGCGACGCGCGATAGAGTTCCGCTGCCTTTGGATAATCGCCGCGCGAGTGATACACGACGGCAAGATTGCATTTTGACTGCGCAATGTCGGGATGAGTTGGGGGATGCACCGTTTCCCGAATAGCCAGTGCGCGAAGATGTATTTTCTCCGCCTCGGCATAGCGACGCTCGTTTGTATAAAAGACGGCCAGATTATTAAGCACGGAGGCTACGTCCGCATGGTCAGGGCCGAGCTGCTTCTCATAAATCTGCAGTGCATGCGAATAATACGGTTCCGCCGCCTTTTGACGCCCTAATTTTCGGAAAATGAGGGCAACATTGTTCAACATCGTCCCGAGGTCCGAGTAGGACAGATCTTCCAACTGGGTGCCAGCGGCGATTGCTTTCTCGTAAAAACGGACGGCTTCTTCGGACTGGCCGAGGTTATCGCACAAAAAGGCAAGTCGACGCGCTGAGCGAAAAAGAGCATGTTGATCGGCCGGTTTTGCCTTATCGAGGATCTCATGCGCCTTGAGAAGATGTGCCTTTGCGGCGGCGCGATCGCCCTGCTGCTCGAGAAGCTGCCCGAGTTTTTCATAACTGAGTGCGAGTGAACTCTCGTCCTCAGCAAACGTGCGTTTAGCAAGATCAAGAGCCGCTTCGGCGACCCGGATCGCTTCCGGCAAACGATTGCCAGCACGCAGGGTATCCAGCTTGTCGTTAAGAATCGACCAAAGTTTCTCCTCACCTTTCATTCCCGGTCACCAACCTTCGCTCAACTGGCTGACCAGGCGGGTGGCGAGTTCTTCCGTGGCAAGGGGCAGCGCTTGTCTTTCGTCGGTAGTCACGTCCGTACCGACAAAAAAACTGGTCGTTCCGACGGCTTCGCCCGGTCCCGCAATCGTCTTACCATCTCGTCCGACCAAACTGTATTTCACGTGCATAGCCAGAGTAAATTCAGAGGTCGCCAGCACGTTGCCGCGTACCGAACGAGCAGGAGAACGATCGATGCGTATGATTTCAGCTTTTAAAGTGGCATCTGCATCTTCGCCACCCACGATCTTGAATGTCCCGTCTTGCTGAAACTGCTTGATGACTGTGCTCGTGACCAGGACTTCGATCCGAGGCAGGAGAGTCTGATTCTCGAAAGTGGGAACAGCGAGCGTATGAACGTCGCGGAGATAATATGGTTTGACTGGCCCGATATGATAGCCCAGGCAACCGGTTAAGCACAAAGACCCAAGAGCTACCGCGAATATGGCTTTCACGGCGCGGGTGAGCCGGTCGCGTCCGGAGCCGAAGATCTCTCCGGCGTTTCACCGTCTCCCGATGCACCAGGAGGCTCGGGAGCAGTCGTCGTATCGGGCGCAAGGGAAGCCGGCGGCGGCAATGATAAATCCGTCTCCGGTGGCGGCAACGGCAGACCACTGCTCGGCGGGTTGCTCGTGGTCGACTCACTTTTCGCCGTTTGCCCTTGATGCGTCCTCGCGTTTTTCTTTTCAGCCTCGGCTGCGGCAAGCGCCGACTGCAGTGCCGCGTCGCCGAGCTTCACACGCAATTGGTCAATCCTTTTCTTTGCCCGCTCACTTTCCGTTGAACCCGGCTGCTGACGGATGACTTCGTTATAATAGATGACTGCGGCGCGATAATTCTTCTGTTTGTCATAGAACTTCGCCACCTGAAATGAGGTCGCCGTCTGCTTGTGCTCTAGCATTTCGAGATTCGACCGTGCTTGAGCGGTTTTCTCGCTGTTTGGATAGCGGAAAAGAAAATCCTGGAAGGCCGTTCTGGCGTTGGTGGTGGCGGCTAAATCTTTTGTCCCAGCGCGCGCCGCCTTAAACCAGATGTAACCAATCTGATATTGTGCGTCAGCCGCGAGCGGTTCTTTCGGAAACTTGGTGACCACCGCCTGGTAGGCCTCGATGGCCGCATCACTCGCGCCTTGCTTCTCTCGTGCCAATCCAATGTCAAACTGCGCCCGCGCCGTGTACTTTCCGTACGGCGCTGTCCGGACAACGGCCGCGAAAATCTCCGCCGCCCGATCCATCGACGATCCGAATGGAATACCAAGGACCTTCAATTTCTTGCCGGCGAGATAAATTTCACCGATCCGAAATTGCGCTTCGATTGCTTCGTCGAAGTGCGGGCTGCTCGGATAATGTTCCACCAGCCAGCGGAACATCTCCGCTGCCGCGATTAAATCCTGCCGTTGTTCCTGTAGCTCCGCCGCACGAAAAACCGCTCCCGGCGCAAGCGCATCCTTGGGATGGCGTCGCACTAGGGACTTGTAGGCCCGAACCGCTCGTTTCAGGTTCCCCTCTTTTTCCGCGGCCTGCCCGGTGTGAAAGAGCTCCTCCGCTTTGCCATTCATTTCTTCCTCGCCCGGCGCCACGTACTTAGCTTTTTCACCCGGCCGAAAGATCACCGAAGCGGAGCTCAGCTCGGCAAAAGTAAGACCGGCGATGACGACGAAAAAAAGCGTGCGAATTCTGAAATCCATGGGGACTGGCAGGGTAGTTAAGTTATCAACTCCGTCAAGTTAGCCGGTCGCGCAAGTCCACCGATGACTATCGTTAGATCGACATCTTTTCGCGCCACGCGATTTCGACTATCGTTTCGCTTCTTGAACCTGACTGATCAGCAGAAAATTCGCATCGGTGCATGCGCGTGGAGTTTCAATGAGTGGCGTGGGGCCTTTTATCCACCTGACTTGCCAGAGTCTCAGTGGCTTCCATTTTACGCGCGCTATTTTCCCACGGTCGAGGTCGATTCCACCTTTTACAGCGCTCCGACGGAAAATACGGTGCGTCGCTGGATCGAGACGACGCCGGCCGCATTTCGTTTTGCTTGCAAGCTTCCCCGCGAAATCACGCATGCCTGCCGACTGCGTAATTGCAGCGCCGAGCTAAATTCTTTCCTTCACGCCATCGAGCCGCTCGCGCCTAAGTTGCAGGTCATTCTCGTTCAACTGCCACCTTCATTTGCCCCGAAAGACGGCCGGACCGCTCTGCGCAATTTCCTCCTGCAATTACCACGCGACTTTCGTTTCGCTATCGAGTTTCGCCACGCCGGATGGCATCGGCCGCAAATTATTCGCCTTTTGGAAAAGCATCGCATTTGCTGGGCCTGGGCCGACACCAGCGCGCTCAACGAAAGAAATCTCGCACCCTTCGAATTCCTGCCGCGCACGACCGATTTTCTCTATCTGAGGCTTCTCGGCGATTATACGACCAAATACGATCGCGACGGCTTATTCGTTCATCGATACGATAAACTTCTTTGGAAACGCGAAGCCGCTCTGGAAAGCTGGTCGCTCAAAATCGAGCGCCATCTGGCCGAGGTCCGCAACGTTTGGACCTTTGTCAGTAATCACTTCGAAGGATTTGCTCCCGAAACTGCGCAGCGCCTCGCCCAGCGCCTCGGTTTCCAATTGCTCCTGCCTTCTGAATCCGAGAAAGAATTATCCGAGCAAAATCGATTGCAGCTCGATCTGTTTGCCGGCGAAAACCCGGAACCCCCAGCCTAACGAGTCTCGGGCGGAGCGAAGGTCGGGACGCACCTCCCGGGCGTCCGTCGAATTGCAAAATAAATCGGACGGCTCGGAGATCCTTCCCTATCGAATCTCCTTCGCACCGAAATATGGCTGCAATTTCTCGGGAATACTGATTGAGTCATCCCCTCGCTGATAACTCTCAATCAACGAGGCAAACAATCTGGGCAGCGCCAGGCCCGACCCGTTTAGCGTGTGGCAAAACCGGTTTTTTCCATCGGCATCTCTGTAGCGAAGATCCATCCGGCGCGCCTGGAACTCTTCGAAATTCGAACAACTCGAGACTTCGAGGTAACCATTCTGCCCCGGCGACCAGACCTCAATGTCGTACGTCTTGGCCGAACCGAAACCCAGATCTCCGGTGCACAGCTCGACAATGCGATAATGCAGACCGAGCCATTGCAAAACTCGCTCTGCGTCCATCACTAACGTCTCGAGCTCGTCATAAGATTTTTCCGCTGTCGTAATCTTCACCAGTTCCACTTTGTCGAACTGGTGCACGCGGATGATTCCCCGTGTTTGGTGACCAGCTGAGCCCGCTTCACGTCGAAAACAAGCCGTATAGGCAACAAGCTTTTTTGGAAGATCGACAAGCGGGAGGATTTCCTCGCGATAAAAATTTGTCACCGGCACCTCTGCAGTTGGCGCGAGAAAAAGCTGGTTCTCTTCGAGCCCGTACATGTCGGGCTCGAATTTGGGCAATTGCGTCGTCCCGA
>QHRC01000241.1 GCA_003219995.1 Verrucomicrobiota bacterium | reverse complement strand
TCATGCATATGGCCGCTGATGCCGCCGTTTCGGCGAGCGTGGTTGTAGCGGGTGTCGCGATTCTATTGACTGGACTGCACTGGATAGATCCGGTCGTAAGTTTGATGATTTCGGCGGTGATCATTTGGGGGACATGGGGACTGTTTCGCGATTCAGTGAATCTCGCGCTCCAAGCAGTTCCGGCAGAAATTAATTTGCGCGAGGTTGGAAGATATTTGGCCAACCTTCCAAACGTTACCGCGGTGCACGATTTGCACGTTTGGCCTATGAGCACGACGCAAACCGCGCTGACTGTGCATCTCGAAATGCCAGCAGGCCCGCCGGGAGATGAGTTTTTACATGAAGTTTGCGAGCACTTGCATGAGCAATTCGCCATCGAACATTCGACAATCCAAGTCGAACAGGACGCGGAATCTTGTTCCCTAGCGCCGGATCGCGCCGAATGATGCAAACCAGAACTTTATCCACGATGAATCGTGTCAGCGATTCTAAACCAGCACCTCCACGCGATGCAGATATTCGGTTAGCGCTGCTGCTCACCTACATCACGCTCGGCTGGATGACGGTCGAAGGCGCCGCATCGCTTCTGCTCGGCTGGGCGTCAAAAAGTTTATTGCTGGAAGCATTCGGCATCGACAGCGTCGTCGAACTATTCAGCGCAGCAGTGTTATTGTGGCGGCTGAAAGTTGAAGCAAGCGGCCGCGCGACTTTGCAACATGTCGATCTTGTCGAGCGCCGCGCCGCGCGTTTGGTCGGCTACTCGCTCTACGCATTAGTTGCTTATGTCATTCTCAATTCCAGTTACGGATTGTTTGTTGCCAAGCGCATCACCGACACACACGAAAGCGCCTGGGGCATCCTCATCGGTTTGGTGGCGAAAATCGGAATGCCGATTCTGGCCGGCTATAAATTGAAAATCGCCGCGCGTCTAAATTCGCGTGCCCTGCGAGCCGATGCGGTTGAATCCATCACCTGCGGCTATCTCTCGATCGTTCTCATGATCGGCCTCGCGGCGACGCGGGTGCTAGGTTGGTGGTGGCTCGACAGCGTCGCCGCGCTGGCGCTCATTCCTTTCCTTATTAAAGAAGCGGGCAACGCAATTCGCGGCGAGTGCGATTGCTGCTGAGCCTTGCGGTTTTTGGAAACGAACGCCTAAGACTTCAAACGGTGAGCCGAGCGCAAACAGCAAACAAGCCGAAAGTCCCACTGTCGCGATTGTCGATCTTCCTCGTGGGAATTGCCGCGTTCGTTCTTGGCGCAGGCACGATGTGGCTGGTGCTACGGGAGACACAACCATCAGTGGCGCAAAACAGCGCGACAAGAGGCGCTGTTGAAAGGCGCGCCGAGGAACCACCGGATGTTTCGCATCTCGCACCCGCCGATGCTGCCACGACGCTCGCGAACTGGAACTACGACCGGAAGAACTGGTCGCACGCGATCGACCACTACCAGCAGGCCATTGCGCTCGGACGCGACAATCCCGACGTGCGGACCGATCTTGGTAATTGCTTCCGTTTTCTCGACCAGCCGCAAAAAGCGCTCGAACAATACGAGACCGCGCAAAAGCAAAATCCGCAGCACGAGAATAGCCTCTTCAACCAGGCAGGACTCTTTGCCGAAGTGCTGCACGACAATGAACGCGCGAAAGCGGCCGCGCGCGAGTTCATCGCGCGCTTTCCGCAGAGCCCGCGCGCGGCGTCAACCAGAAAGTTGATCGGTCAACTCGAAGGAGTAACCGACAACGACAAGCAGCGCATCCGCGACTGGCTCAATACCAAACCCTGAAACCTTGCCGATCTTAAGATTCAAGGGCGATAGACTTCTGCTACTTCCCGCAGTCGCAACTCTTCCCGCAATTGCATTCCTTGTTGTCGTTCATGGGACAGTTCTTGCCGGTCTTGCTGCAATTCGGCTTGTCCGCCGCAAGAGATACCGTGCAAACCGCTGCGACCAGAATCGAAAACAAGATTTTGGTGTAATCTTTCATAGGCTGACTTTCGCTTGATAGCTTCACTGACGCTAGATCAAATTATTTATGTTTTCCGGTGCGACTTGATTCAAACTCAAGATTTGAATGAAGAAAATTTGGAGAAATTAAACCGATGAACTGGTTTTGGATTGGAATCTTTCACGGTGCCGCCATGTTTTGGGAGACGCTCTGGGCCCTCGTGCTTGGTTTCGGAATTTCGGCTGCGCTTCAGGTTTTTGTCAGCAAAGAGCAAATGACGCGTGCCTTCGGCGTGACTAACCTGCGCACAATGTCGCTCGCAACCGGTTTGGGCGCCGCGAGTTCATCGTGCTCCTATGCCGCGGTCGCTGCCGGG
>QHRC01000240.1:426-2792 GCA_003219995.1 Verrucomicrobiota bacterium | reverse complement strand
CGTCAACGACGGAATCGTCCTGCGTGTTTTGGCGGGCCAGGGGCACAAGCTCTTTCGGACAATGCGTGACAAAAAGTGGGTCGACGGTCTTTTCTTCCACCAACTTCTCGAAGAGTTGCTGGGTGACTTCATAATCAGCCATCCGCGGGTTGATCTCGATCTGCAATTCCGCGCAGCGGTCGCGCCGTTTTTCGCTCGGGTATTCGAACCAGCCTGGGTCGATTTCACGAATCAGGTCGCGATAGCGGGCGCGGCGCCATGGCCGCTTCAAGTTGACCGTGCGGGTGGCTTTGCCATCGGCATCCCGGTGTTCGATTTGTTGCGAGCCGCAAATTTTTTCGGCGAGATGACAAATCAATTCTTCGACCAGGATCGCCATTTTTTCGAAATCGGTATAGGCCCAGTACGCTTCCAGCATGGTAAATTCCGGGTTGTGCTTTCGGGAAATACCCTCGTTCCGAAAATTTCGGTTGATCTCGAAAACCTTGTTGAACCCGCCGACGAGCAAACGTTTTAAATAAAGCTCCGGCGCAATGCGCAGATAAAGGTCGAGACCGAGCGCTTTGTGGTGGGTGCGAAACGGTTCTGCGGCGGCGCCACCGGCGATCGTTTGCAGGATCGGCGTCTCCACCTCCCAAAACCCGCGCTCCTCAAAAAAGCGCCGGGTCTCGCGAACAATCGCGACGCGTTTTGCAAAGATTTCCCGCGAACGCTCGTTGGTGAGAAGATCAAGATAACGCCGGCGATAGCGCGCCTCAATGTCCTGTAGTCCGTGCCATTTCTCCGGGAGCGGCCGCAGGGCCTTGGTCAGCAATTGAAACGTCCGCACTTTCAACGTCGGCTCACCGGTTTTCGTGAGAAAGCACGTTCCCTCGACGCCAATAAAATCACCGATATCTAGCAACCGGAAAAGGTCGACAAGTTCGGTCCCGATTTCCCGGGCGGGAATGTAAATTTGAAGGCGGCCAGTGGCGTCGCGAAGATCGAGAAAATGGCTCTGGCCCATGTCGCGATGTGCGGTAATGCGCCCGGCGGCACGGACGATTTCGCCCTCTTTAAAATTGGCGCGGATCTCGGAGATGTCGCCGCCGCTCGCAAAAGCTTTCCCGAAAGGTTCGACGCCCTGGGCACGGAGCGCGTCAAGTTTTTTGCGTCGCAGCGCGATCAGCTCGTTCTCTTCGTCCATCCTTGGCGAGCGAATGTAAAGCGGTGCGGGGGCTTCGCCACGTTAAATCGTTAAAAACGTTACAAGGGTTACAAAAGGTACTGTTTCCAATGTAAAGATGTAACGTTTTAACGAATCACATTACATCAATATTGGTTTGCCAAGAAAAGATCGACAATGAGATAGTAGCTCGTGGCACAGCCTTCCAGGCTGGGAAAAAATTCGAATTTGCAGGCAGGATGATGCCTGTGCCACCCCACTCCAAAATGCCTGTCAATTTACCGGAAACAACTTCGAAGAGGGAAGGACCGCTGGTCAAACAATTCTCGGTCTTTCTCCCGAACAAGGTGGGCGCATTGCTCGAGATCGTGAAGTTGTTGAATACGCATCAAACCCATGTGGTGGCATTGAGTGTTTCGGAATCCACCGACTCAGCCATCGCCCGTATCGTGGTCAGCGATCCGGGGCGGGTCGAGCAACTGTTTCATGAGCACGAGGTTCCATTCGGCGTTTGCGAGGTGGTGGTGGTGGAAATGCGTGAGGTCGCCACGCAATTGGCTAAACTTTTCGCCGCTCTGCTCATGGCGGAGGTGAACGTGCACTTTACTTATCCGTTACTGACCCGGCCACGCGGGCTGGCCGCGCTCGCCCTGCATGTGGACGATACTGAGTGCGCCTCGTCGGTTCTGACCGGCGAAGGATTCAAGATCCTGAGTCAATCCGACATTTCCCGATAGGAAATAGTCGATCCAACGTTGGTTCGAATCGGTTGACAATTTTGCGAAAGCGCGTTTACAGAAATGCCATTGGCTTCTATGCGAATCCTGACACTCTCCTCTTCGCTTAAGTCCGATAACAACTTCAAAATCGGATTAGGCTTAGTCGTTCTCTTTGCCGCGGCAGAAATTTTCAGCGTGGGGTACTATTACATTAGCGGGGCGCATATCCGTGCCGCAGCAGCGCAGCCGAGCATAGCCGCGGTGAAAACTCCGTCTGCGCCCGCCGCGACTCCATCTGCCCTAAAAACGGAATCTCCCGCTGGTGAGGCTTTACCTCCCGCGCCGTCCTTGTCCGAGCAACTTTTGAGGGAGGCTGTCGAACTTCGTAATCGAGGTGACACGGTCAACGCGCTCGCCCGTCTGCAAGAGGCATCAGAACAGGATCCAAAGAATGCCAGGATTCTTGAAGAATTGGCGAAGAC
>QHRC01000240.1:0-299 GCA_003219995.1 Verrucomicrobiota bacterium | reverse complement strand
TCACGCCTTGATATCGGCAGTTCGGCTGCCGCGACGACTCCAGGTTCGGACGGGTCGACTCTTGGAATCACCGAAGCCACCGTCACCGAAACTCCCGACCCTGATGCCGACACGAATCTAATGCTTCGAATCGGAATAAAGAAACAATCGAAGGCGGTGATTGATCATACCAAGGTGAAGATCCAGGTGTTCTTTTACGACACGATTGACGACAAAGATATCAAGCTGACGGATGCCGACGTCACTTACGAATGGTTGACGCCGAATCACGATTGGGCCGATATCAATCCAGAGATATT
>QHRC01000254.1 GCA_003219995.1 Verrucomicrobiota bacterium | reverse complement strand
GCTTATCTGCTCTTGAATGGCGAATTGCCGGATCTTAAAAACCTGGCGGAATTTGCGCGGCAGATTGCGTCGGAACGCGAATTGCCGGGGCCGGTCGTTGAGATGTTACGATTGATGCCGCGATCGGTGCATCCGATGGACATGCTGCGCACTGGGGTGTCGATGCTCGGTGTGTTCGATCCGGAACTGAACGACAACTCGCATGCCGCGAATACTCGCAAGTCTGTTCGCTTGATCGCGCGGGTGTCGACCTTGATCACGGATGGCTGGCGCATTTTGCATGGTGAGGAGCCGTTGCCGGAGAAACCGGACCTGACGCAAGCCGGAAATTTCTTCTACAAATTAAAAGGCGAAGTTCCGCAAACGTGGCAAATCCGGATGCTCGATACCATTTTCATCTTGTACGCCGATCATGAATTCAACGCGTCCACCTTCGCGGCGCGGGTGGCGGCTTCAACGCTGGCGGACATGTACGCCGCCGTTACGGCTGCATGCGGCACACTCAAAGGTCCGTTGCACGGCGGTGCGAACGAGGAATCGATGAAGATGCTTGGCGAAATCAAGACGGCAGATCGCGCAGAAAGCTGGCTGAAGGAGAAACTCGCTGCCAAAGAGAAAATCATGGGTTTTGGCCACCGCGTTTATAAAAAAGGCGATTCACGCGTGCCGGTGATGCGCGAGATCGGGCGCGATCTGGGCAAACGAACGGGCAAGGAACAATGGATACCGATTTGCGAAAAGCTGGAGGAAACGATGGAGCGCGAAAAACATCTTTGCGCGAATGTCGATCTTTATGCCGCGCCGGTCCTGGCCATGCTCGGCTTTCCGGCGGCGTTAAACACACCGATCTTTGCCGCATCCCGCGTGGCGGGCTGGTGTGCACACGTGGTCGAGCAGCACGACAATAATCGGCTGATCCGGCCGCGGTCTCTTTATACCGGGCCGCCGGCGCGTCCCTACCACGGCGTTTCGGCAAACGGCGCCGCCAGCAAAAAGCGGTGAGAGGCGACGAGCCGAAATCGTTGCAGGAGCGCTATGCTCCCGCCAATTCGTGCTGGGGATGCGGCCCGGCCAACTCCGAAGGATTGCGCATCCGCAGTTTTCCAAAAAACGGCGAAGTGATCGCCGAGTGGAAGCCGGAGCCGAAATACGAAGCGTTTCCTGGAGTCCTAAACGGCGGCATCATTGGCACGCTGCTCGACTGCCATTGCAATTGGACTGCGGCATATCATTTGATGAATCGGGCGGGCTCGGATCATCCGCCGTGCACGGTTACGGCGGAATACGCGATCAAGCTGCTGCGCCCCACGCCCACCGACAACGCGGTTTCACTTTCAGCGCGCATTGTCGATCTAACCGATGATCGCGCGACCGTCGAAGGAACTCTCAGCGCCGGTGGAAAAGTTTGCGCGACTTGCCGCGGAATTTTTGTCGCGGTGAAGGAAGGCCATCCCGCATTTCATCGCTGGTAGCAGGTAGGAACGACGAGCAAAGCTCGATATAGTCGCGCAAAAACCAAAACGCTGATCAGCGGATAGGCTGTTGATACGAACAGAATGACTCGCGGATTAAGAGCGGAATTTTCTTTTGCCCCAGCGAGAACTCGTCTCACGACGCGAGCGGGGCATCCTCAGTCAGTTTGCGGCTGCGCCGCTATGTTTGGCATCGCGCGACGGAGCGGCGCGATCCACCGCGCGAGCGGGGAATTCGATGCCCGAATTCCGTCGATGCACGAATCGATTCGGCGCGTTTAGCTGTGGGCATGAAAACTTCGAACTTCCAAATTGTCCCGCTCCGGACCGAGATTGCGGAAGCGGCCCGCCGCGCCGCCGCGGCTGGCGTGTCGGATCACGCAGTCATCACCGCTGATTCGCCGAACGGGTTTCCGTGCCGACATTGTCTGCGATGGGCGCAACTGGGCGAGCGCATGATTCTTTTTCCGTACGCGTCGATCCCGCCCGGCCATCCGTATTCAGAGAGCGGGCCGATCTTCGTGCACGCCGAGCCCTGCGAACGTTACAAAGAAACCGGGGAATTTCCCGCGAACTTCCGCAAACACCGCGTCTTTCGCGGTTACAATGCAAATTTCAACATGATCGATGCCGAAGTCGTCAAGGACAGCGAACCTGAAGTGATGATTGAAAAGTTGCTGCAAAATCCCGAGATTGCCTTTGTGGATACGCGCAGCGTAACCCGCGGTTGTTATACTTTTCGGATTGAACGCGTATGAAAGCGCCCGACCTTCTTCCTCCATCCGACACGATGTATCGCGCGTTGGTCAATCGCGATTCCAGTTTCGAAGGCATCTTTTTTGTTGGCGTGCGCACGACCGGAATTTTTTGCCGGCCTACCTGCACGGCGAAAAAACCGGCTCGGCAGAATGTCGATTTTTTCGCGACGCCGAGTGAAGCGCTGCATGGCGGTTATCGTCCCTGTTTGCGATGCAATCCGATGGACCCGGACAAGCGGCCGCCAAAATTGATCGAGCGCTTGCGGGCCGAAGTCGAACGCGCGCCCGACGGACGAGTGACGGACAAGGAACTAGCGGCGTTGTCGATTGATCCTTCGACGGCGCGGCGGCAGTTTAAACGGCATTACGGGATGACATTTCAAGCTTATCACCGTGCACGGCGGATGGGACTTGCCCTTCGCGAGGTCCAGCGTGGTCGTTCGGTGGACGAAGCGCAGAACGGCAGCGGCTTCGAATCGGCTAGTGGTTTTCGAGACGCTTTCGCGCGGATTTTCGGTGAACCACCGACGATGGCCAAGAAACAGGGCGGCTTGTATGCCGAACGAATCGAGACGCCACTCGGAGCGATGCTCGCAATCGCGGACGACGAAGGTCTGCGCTTGCTTGAATTTGTGGATCGGCGGGCCATGGAACGCGAGTTGTCTATCTTGCGCCGGCGATTGCAGACAAACGTCGTGCCGGGCCAGCATCGGCATCTCGATGCGATTCGATGGCAACTGGCGGATTATTTTTCCGGAAAGAATCTCGAGTTCGATATCCCGCTCGCGCCGGTAGGATCGCCGTTTCAACTTCGCGCATGGAAAATCTTGCGCTCGATTCCGCTGGGTGAAACGCGATCCTATTCCTGGATGGCAAAACAACTGGGCGATGTTGCAATGCGTCGCGCGGTCGGTCGCGCCAATGGCGAAAACATGATCTGCATCATCATTCCGTGTCATCGTGTTATTCGCGCGGACGGAACGCTCTGTGGCTACGGCGGTGGGTTATGGCGCAAAAAATGGCTGCTCGATCACGAGCAGAAGTGGAAGAAAGTTGCGGCTTAGAGTTGCGGCGAAAACAATCCTGCGGCCTGTTTGATTGGATCGAAAAATGTCGAGCCGATCTTATCGAGCGCCACCTCGCTCGATTGCCGCTTGTCCATTTCGAACAATCGCGTTTGCTGTGCCGCGAATTGTCGATCTAGGACGTCAAGGTTGGCTTCGTCATTAAGTCGAATCGACCGGTTATCGAAATTGCCGGAGCCAACCGAAACAAATATATCGTCCACGATCATCAGCTTCACATGCACCATGGTCGGCTCGTATTCGTAAATTTTTATGCCGGCTTTAATCAAATCCGGCCAGTGCCGCTTCGATGCGGCGCGCACCAATTTTTGATCGATGTTCTTTCCGGGAACGACGATTTCGACTTT
>QHRC01000253.1 GCA_003219995.1 Verrucomicrobiota bacterium | reverse complement strand
GGTGCCGGAAGCAGAAAAGCTCGTTCATTATGTTGAAGAAGGGATCGATCTTACCCGGAATCTGGCGCGCGGCTTCTTCTCGCCGGAACTAGAAGCAGATGGATTAAGTATGGCACTGCAGGGTCTCGCCGAGAATATAACTGAACGATTTCGGATCCGTTGTGTTTTTGAGGGGGACAAGTCAGTTCGTATCCACGATTCTAGCGTTGCAACTCAACTTTATCGAATTGCCCAGGAGGCGGTCATAAACTCGGTCAAACACGCCGCCGCCAGGCGAATCAGCATTCGGCTAGCCACGGAGGGCCGAAAACTTTGTCTCGCGATCATTGATGATGGAATCGGATTTCCGGAAAACCTGCCACAACCCGAAGGACTCGGCCTTCGCTTGATGCGTCATAGTGCAGCCTTAGCAGGAGCAACCTTCGGCGTGCGACGAAATAGCCGAGGTGGGACGATTGCGACATGCGAGTTAAAAATACCGAGCGACAATGATCTAAATTTCGCGCGATGAACTCAAAACCTTCTGCCGCAGTTACACCTAGACGTCGCATTTTTCTTGTCGACGATCATCCGCTTGTTCGTGAGGGCCTCGCTAACCTCATCAATGGGCAGAATGATCTAATCGTCTGCGGCGAGGCAGAAGATTCGCCCGGAGCCATCGCCGGAATTGCAAAGACACGGCCGGATGTCGCGCTGATCGACATCTCTCTCAAGAACGAATCGGGATTGGAACTGATCAAAAATCTGGAGAGCCAATTCCCACTCGTTGCCTTGATCGTTCTCTCAATGCATGACGAAGCGTTATATGCCGAACGTGCTCTGCGCGCCGGCGCGCGCGGCTACGTTATGAAGCGCGAAAGCACAAAAAGCGTGCTGGCCGCCATCCGACGCGTTCTCGAGGGCGGAGTTTACGTCAGCGAAAGGGTTGTCAACAGCATGGCCCGCAGACTCAACACATCGCGCAAAGCAGCAGCGAGTTCGCCTGTGGAATGCTTGAGCGATCGCGAGCTGGAGATCTTTCGGCTTCTTGGCCAGGGCCGCACCACCTCGCAGATCGCCCAGGATTTGCATCTGAGTTTGAAAACGGTGCAAGTCTACTGTGCTCGCGCGAAAGAAAAATTCGGCGTGACCTCTCTAGGTGAGCTGCTTCGGGCAGCTATTCGGTGGGAAGACGCCACCCACGTAAAGTAATCCTTCTCGCGCCCGCGCAAAGAACCGCGAGGCGTGTAGGATTTCGCACGACGAAAACATTCGGCGGCGTCTACCTGTCGTCGTCCCTCGGCTGCTCTAGCTTTAAAGGTTGAAAATAAAACGCCTTTTTGCCGCCCGGAAAGGGAAAGCCGCCGCAACAGCATCGTGGACAGCGCTGCGCGAATCTTTCCGCCGACAAACGCGAAAAGGTGAGGGCGGCCGATTAGAAAGCAGCGCCGGATCTGACGGAGAAAGCCGCCAACGGAATAATGGCCAGCCCACGACGTCCTCGTTCCGTAACTTGGCTGTCGCGACCGAGCAAAGCCTTTGGAGAGTTAAGTTGGCTCACCGCGAGAAGTCATTTTGGTATCCATACACTACGTTAAAAAATATCGCAGCGTTGGAGCGGCTGTCGGAAAGCGTAGGGCTTAACCTCGTGCAATTGTGCCAAGGCAGACATGGGAAGATCGCGGACATTGGCGCGGGAGATGGGGACCTTGGATTTTTCCTGGAGAAGATGGGCTTGTCTGTGGATATAATCGACAATGAGCCTACGAACTTCAATCGTTTGGAGGGAGCGCGGATTCTAAAGGAAGCATTAAACTCAGCCGCCACCATCCGAGCAATCGATTTGGACTCGCAATTCTCTCTCGCGCGCGAAAGGTACGACGCGATCTTTTTTCTTGGAACTCTCTATCACCTGAAAAACCCTTTCTTCATCTTGGAAAGCCTGGCCCGAATGACGAGATATTGCTTCGTCAGCACTCGCATCGCCCGGCAAACAGCCGGCGGTCAGCCTCTGTCACAGTACCCGATCGCGTATTTGCTCGGGGCACAGGAATGTAACAATGACGACACGAACTTCTGGATTTTCTCGGATGAAGGGTTGAAGAGATTAATCGATCGCACCGGTTGGAACATTCTATCGTACCTCACGATCGGCGCTACGACGAACTCTACACCTGCCGATCCGGACCGGGATGAGAGAGCGTTTTGCCTCCTGCAAAGCAGAACCGTCCCGGCTCTTAGCGCTTCCCCCAACCCAGTGCCTCCCGGTAAAGAAGCGGGCAAAACAACGATTTCGTGGAGCTCCGGTGATAACGGCGGGGGATAAGGGCGGGGGGAAGGTTTATGTTTCGTCAGACGGTGGTGAAGAGTCGCTCTTCGCTACCGAACGCCAGAACTCCTGTGTTGCCAATTGGATCCAAACAGGTTCCAGTTACGAGTTCCGCCTTTACAATTCCGATCACACGAAGCTTCTCGATAAAGTTGTCGTTACCAAACTAGGCAAAATCGCGCCCACTCTCCGCGCTTTCCCTAACCCAGTGCCTGCCGGTGAACAAGCAGGCAAAACGACGATTTCATGGGACACCGGAGATGGAAGCGTCGGACAGGTCTATATTTCAACGAATGGAGGTGAAGAGTCGTTGTTTGCGACGGCGCGTCAGGACTCTGTTCCGGCGAATTGGATCCAAACTGGTACCAATTACGAATTCCGCCTCTATAATTCCGATCACACAAAGCTTCTCGACAAAGTTGTCGTTACCAAGCTAGGCAAAATCGCGCCCACTCTCCGCGCTTTCCCCAACCCGGTGCCGTCGGGTGAAGGAGACGGTACGACCACCATAACTTGGAATACGGGGGGCGGCACAGTAGGGCAAGTTTACGTCTCAGCTGACGGTAAAGAAGAGTCGATCTTCGGGCACTCCCCTCAAAGTTCCAGCACGGCAGATT
>QHRC01000252.1:2478-4899 GCA_003219995.1 Verrucomicrobiota bacterium | reverse complement strand
TAATGTGCGGATGATTATGACCGTGGATATTTGTCCAGATCGACGAATTTCCGTCGATGTATTTGCGGCCCCGACTATCCCGCAAAATCGCGCCATGCCCTTCCACCAAAATGAGCGGTTCGTGCTCGGAAGCGCACCACTCGCGCATATTCGTAAACGGATGCCAGACGAACTTTTTATCCGCTTCGATCAGCGCCTTCGTGTTCCATTTAGTCATCAGTGCTTACTCCTGGATCAAATTCATCCGACAACGTGCATGCTGTCATCCGCCTCTCCCCTGCTGCGGGGAGAGGATTAAGGTGAGGGGTAACCATTTTCTTCTCGTAAGAAACCGCAAAGATTAAACAATTCGCTAGTGACTCGCGCTCGTTATCTCCGTAAACATGCGACCGACTGCGAACGCATCCTCTGGCGCCATCTTCGAAATCGAACCTTCGCAGGCTACAAATTCCGACGACAGCATCCCATCGATCCTTACATTCTGGATTTCTATTGTCCGGACGTGAAACTTGCCATCGAATTGGACGGTTCAGGTCATGGCTACCGCCTCCGCGGAACACACGACCGGGCACGAGAACAATTTCTGGCCAGACAAGGGATTGCCGTCGTTCGCTTTTGGAATCATCGGGTCCGAGAAGAACTCGATAGCGTCCTTCGGGCGATTTGGTTAACCCTTGAAAAACGCTCGTCGAGCAATCCCTCACCTCAATCCTCTCCCTTTTCCAAAGGGAGAGGCGGTTTATGAGACGGCTCTTACTCATTGGCCGTTTGCTCACTTATCAACTCTTCGACCGAGGCCACGTCTTCGGCGGAGGCCCTTCGGCGGCGATACTTCCGCTCAATGATTTGTTTCAACATCAACAAATCTTCCAGCGGCGGAACGTCGTAATATGTCCAGTCCGCTATGCCTGCAATTTTAGATTGAAAGCGCCAGACGCCGCCGAATTTTGTCGCACGGACCTCTCGCTTCTTGCCCTCGGGGTCCTTCTCCGTCCATATGTGGTGACTCGGCATCGCGGGTAAATCTTACATTAGCAGCCTTGAAAGACGCAGTCAGATTGCTGGTTTATTTTGGTGCGACCATTCTCCTCGGCGCGCTGCTTGCACCCGTCCTGTTCTGGACCGCGCAATCGCTGGCCGCGTCCGGTTTGTTTTCCTTTCTGGCCAAGTTTGATTTTGAAACTTTTTTTCACCGCGCGCTTCTGCTTGCAGCGCTCATTTTACTTTGGCCGTTGTTTCGCTCGATTCGTCTCCGCAATCTCGATGACCTCGCGCTGAGACGAAACGGACATTGGCCGCGCGATCTCGCCGCTGGATTCTTTCTGGCAGCGCTTCCCCTCCTCTGCTGTGGCGCGCTTTTACTCACGCTCCACTTTTTTTCACTGCGCTTAGCGATTGACTGGTTCTCGCTGGCGAAGATCATCGCAGCTTCAATTGCCGTCCCCCTGATTGAAGAGGCATTTTTCCGCGGATTGATCCTGGGCATTTTGTTGAGAAGCGGCCGCATCAACATGTCGGTCCTTTTTACGTCGGCGCTCTTCGCGATCATTCACTTTCTAAAAGCGCCGTTGCGCACATCGGCAATTGTCACCTGGACCTCTGGCTTTAATTCCATCGCTCATTCGTTTTCGCAGTTTTCCAATCCCACGATGGTGGCGGCAAGTTTCGCGACTTTATTCCTTATCGGTTGGATTCTCGCCGACGCGCGCGTGGTCACTCGTTCGCTTTGGTTATCGATCGGGCTGCATGCAGGCTGGATTTTTAGCAGTGGCGGATTCAACAAAATTGCCCATCGCGAGATTTTGGCTCTTCCATGGCTTGGTAAAAATTTGCTGATCGGAATTGTGCCACTTGGCGTCGCCTGCTTGACGTGGATGCTAATGCGCGGCTGGTTGAGATATGTCGACGCTCGCAAAGTTTAACGGACTCGCCGCGATTGCATCGCTCCTTTATCCACCGGTCTGCACCATCTGCGGCGCCACTATTGCTCAGGGCGAATATCTTTGCGGCGAATGCGACACCAAAACCACGCGCATCGTCCCCCCGTTTTGCGCAAAATGCTCGGAGCCGTTTGCCGGCGCGATCACAAGCGAGTTCAGCTGCGCGAATTGCGAGCATCGCTCTCTGCATTTTGATGCTGCCGTCGCCGCCTATCGCAGCCGCGGGATTGTTCGCCGCGTCATTCTCAATTTCAAATATGGCCGTCAACTCCATCTGCGGCATCTGGTGGCGCGCTGGCTCCTTGCCGCCGTCGATGACGACAGACTTCGCCATCGCAGTTTCGATCTCGTCGTTCCGGTCCCGCTCCATGCGGCCCGGGAACGCGAACGCGGTTTCAATCAGGCGGCCTTGCTCGCAGATTTGTTGAGTGCGCAGATGTCGATCCAAATCAAACCGGCGCTCGAACGCATTCGTTACACG
>QHRC01000252.1:618-2235 GCA_003219995.1 Verrucomicrobiota bacterium | reverse complement strand
CTCAAAGCACAAAGTCGCAAGAAGAGCGATATTCCACACGGGCTTTTCCAAAAATGTCCTGGTTGCGGCGAAGTGGTGCACGAAATCGAGCTCGTCGAAAATCTCCGGGTTTGTCCGCGCTGCGATTACCATTTCACACTCTCGGCCCAGGAACGGATCGATAATTTGCTCGATCCGCAAAGTTTCGTCGAAATGGATGCCGATCTGAAATCCATCGACACCTTGCGTTTTCAGGGCATGGCCACCTATAAAGACCGGCTCAAGAATTATCAGGCGAGCACGGGATTGCTCGATGCCGTCATCAGCGGACACGGAATACTCGACGGTTACAAAGTGGCGATCGCCGTGATGGATTTCGGTTTCCTCGCTGCCACCATGGGCTCGGTCGTGGGTGAACGAATTACCCGCACCATTGAATATGGCACGGCCAAGCGTTCCGCCGTGATCATCATTGCCGCTTCCGGTGGCGCGCGCATGTACGAAGGAATGTTGAGCCTTATGCAAATGGCGAAAACGAGCGGCGCACTTTCGCGACATGCCGAACAACAACTTCCCTATATTTCCGTCCTGACAAATCCGACTACGGCCGGGGTGATGGCCAGTTTTGCTTCATTAGGCGACGTGATCATCGCCGAACCCAAAAGCATGATCGGCTTTGCCGGGCCGCGCGTAATTAAGGAAACCACCCATCAGGATTTGCCGAAAGGATTCCAGACCGCTGAATTTCTCGAGGAACATGGATTGATCGACATCATTGTGCACCGCAAAAAAATGCGGGAACAAATCAGCCGGTTGCTCAGCTACTTTTCCTCCACGCAGTGAACTACCGGGAGGCGCTCGCCTGGCTCTACAGCCTTCAGCGCTTCGGCATCAAGCTCGGACTGGAAAACATCCGGCGGCTGATCGACGAGTTGCATGTCGACCTGGCCGGCGCGCGCGTCATTCATGTCGCCGGCACCAATGGCAAAGGCTCGGTCTGCGCCATGATCGACTCGATCTGTCGCGCGCAAAAATATCGCACCGGTCTGTTCACATCCCCTCACCTCATCACTTTCCGTGAGCGCATTCGCGTAAGTGGCGAGATGATTTCTGAAGAGGCGGTGGCGGTGGCGCTGACCAAGATTCGCGATCACGTCATAAAATGGGAACCGCATCCGACTTTCTTTGAAATCACCACCGCCCTCGCCCTCGAACATTTTACCGCCGCAAAGATCGACGTCGTCATTTTGGAGACCGGCATGGGCGGCCGGCTCGACGCCACCAATGCCGTGCAATCAAACGTCGCGGTGATTACGCCGATCGATTTCGATCATCAGAAATGGTTGGGCGATACTCTCGACAAGATCGCGAATGAAAAGGCGGGAATCATCAAACCGAAAGTGCCGGTCGTTTCAGCTCCGCAAAAAAAAGATGTCGAAGTCGTTTTGCAAAAACGGGCTGCGAAATCCGGTGGCCCGATTGAATTCGTGACTGAGCCTCATGAGCAACATCCGATTGCGCTGAGAGGCACGCAACAAAAACAGAATGCCGCTCTTGCCATCGCGGCCATCCGCGTGGCCAAGATCGACATCGACGATTCAGCGATTGCGCGCGGACTTGCCACGGTCGATTGGCCGG
>QHRC01000252.1:0-589 GCA_003219995.1 Verrucomicrobiota bacterium | reverse complement strand
CCGCCCATAAACTCGTCGAAACCTGGCGAGAAATGTTTGGCGATCAGCGTGCCACGCTCATTCTTGCTATTCTTTCCGACAAAGACTTGCGCGGAATCTGCGGAGCCTTGGCATCGATCGCCGACTCCGTTCTCCTGCCAACGGTTCGCAGCGAACGCGCAGCCAACCCAATTGAGCTGGCAAAAATTTTGTCTGCCAATGCTCCATCACTCCCCTACTCCATTAGCGCATCAGTTGGTCATGCGCTCGATCAAGCACGCGCGAAGCCACGGCGAATTCTTATCACTGGCTCATTGCATTTCGCCGGCGAAGCCCTCGCTTACCTGCAAGGCAAACCGGCTGCCTTCGAAGAATGCGCGCAGTAACTCTTCTGTAGCGGCGCTCTACGAGCGCCGAAACTAATGCGACGGTCATAGACCGCCGCTACAGTTCAATCCGCGGTAACAATGGCACCGGCTTGCTAATCACATTTCCATCTGGCAAACCGCCCCACCTTGCGTCATCGAGTCGAAAACGCTCTTCATTTCCGCTCAACTCCATCTTCAAATTCAGTTGATCGAAAATTCCATGCGCCGCACGCGGCAAAACC
>QHRC01000239.1 GCA_003219995.1 Verrucomicrobiota bacterium | reverse complement strand
CCCGTCGTACCACATGTGCGTTCCCGGTATGCCGTCGTAAACGAACTTGTTGCTCTCGCCTTTGGGAGAACCTTCCGGACCTTTCAACTCCTCGGGACTGCTGCCGGGCGTCTCCCAGGTTTTGCCGCCGTCATCGGAACGCTGAATGATTTGTCCGAACCACGCGCTGGTCTGCGACGCATAGAGCCGGTTCGGATCAACCGGCGACCCTTTGACGTGATAAATCTCCCAGCCCGCAAAATGCGGCCCGTCCACTTTCCATTTCTCGCGCTTCCCATCCGACGTCAGGATGAACGCGCCCTTCCGTGTGCCAACCAGTAATCGTATTCCGGTCATGATCTAAATCTGTAAACGCGGATTACGCGGATGAAAACGGATTTTGTTAATCCAAATCGCGAACCGCTTTCGCCTTAACCGCGATAAAGATCGTGCGAACCAATGTCCACAGTTACAACCGTGTCGCGATCGACATAGAACACGACGCGCAAGTCCGCTTCAATTTCAGCGGCGTAGATCGTACGCCCGTACCGAGCGGAGAGTCGATGAATTTTGTGCGAGCGCAAACGAGGATCGAACGGATTCTCTTTGAAAATCTTCCAAGCCCGGCGAGTGGAATCTTTCTGACTTGGCGAAAGTTGGGAGAAACTTTCCCAAAAACCCTGCGTAGGTTTGAAGCGGTATTTCATTCCGCCGCACGAGGCGGCGGCTTAGCTCCACTCAAAATCGTGTCCATGTCCGCAAAACGTCCCGCTTCGGCGTCGGCCATGCCTTGCTTGAAGGATTCTGGAATCCAGGAGTCATCATTCTCGACAACAAACTTGGCGACTTGCGCCCGCTCCTTTGCAGGAAGCGCCTTAAATTGCTCGATCAACTCCGACGCACTCATGGCGAAAGTTTACTTCCCCCACATCAAACTTCAAACATCGAACATCAAACATCCAGAGAGCCGTTGCGCCTAAGGCGAATCAGCCTCGCCTGAGAAAACGAAACGAGTGGCGTGATGTCGAATGCTGCTGCATGACCACTCCACTGTGGCGAGAAAATGTAAAACACGACATCGTGCTAGGGCGAACGAACGCGGTCACTAAACTGCTGCAGCAGTCGAAGGATCGCTTCGCTGCCGCAGTCTTGTTTTCAAGAGCCCAAGCGCCGCTGCTTACTGTTGGCTTCCTGGATCAGCAGAACGGAGGAGAAGAGTGAAGTGAAACGTGCTGCCCTCTCCGAGCTTCGACTCGACCCATATTCTTCCCGGATGTTCTTCGACCATCATTTTTGCAATGTAGAGTCCAAGTCCTATACCGCGACGATCTTGGTTATGTATCTGTGAGAAACGCTCGAAGATGGTTTTAATCTTCTCTGGGGCGATTCCCTCCCCGGTATCGCTGACTGAAATCTGCACTTCGCCTTCAGGACCGGTTTTTTGGCAGCTCACACAGATTTGGCCTTTAGCCGGTGTGAATTTAATCGCGTTTCCAATCAGATTTGATAACACCTGCATGACGCGGCTTCCGTCGCATACCACGTAGCCGCACTCGCCTTGAGACTCTGCTTCCAAGGTTACTCCTTTGGAAGCGGCGGCTCCTTGCAGTTCCTCTACGGCTCGTTTTATTATTTCGCCAACGTCATGCTCTTCGAAGTGCAGTGTTAATTTGCCGACGGCTATTCTTTCGATATCCAACAAATCCTCAATTAACCGGAGCATTTCTCCAGCGCTTCTACCTATTGACGAGGCGATCTCTTTTACATCTGTCGCGACGCCTGGCTCTTCCAGCAGGTTCTGCGTTGCCATTGATATGTTGTTGAGCGGGTTCCTCAAGTCATGGCTTACGATGGCGAGGAATTCTTCTCTTGTCGTAAGAGCCGCTTTCGTTTTTTGGTGGCTCTCTTGTTCCTGGGATAATAATTCAGCGGAAGACTTGGCGGATGCCTGATGATGGCTCCGTCCCTTTTCTGTAGCAGCATCAGCTCGGAGCCGTTCGCCTGTGATAGCCCGGTCGGAAGTTTGTCTTTCTACGCGCAGTCTTTCATCTCCTTCAGCCTGGCGTTCGGCGCCGCTTCTTCCCATATCCGCTCTCCCCAGATCACGAGAAGCGTCTGAATCGCTTCGACTTTGCAATTTGGCCTGATCCGCTTCTACTCGTTCAGCGTCCCGGTCAAAGTCCGCTTGATGCTCAGAAGCCAAATCTGAGTCACGTAGCGTCTCGTCACTCTTTTCGCGCTCTCTTTGACTTGAGGGAGTTTTCT
>QHRC01000238.1 GCA_003219995.1 Verrucomicrobiota bacterium | reverse complement strand
GCCGATCCGCACATGGTGGTTTGCGGAGTTGATCGATGTTCGGTCGCCGGATCGGGCGAATGAAATGGTCGATCTTGCGATTGAGTCACTGAAATCCAAAAAGAATTGGGGATTGGCGCCGCATGCATTGTTCACAGCTTCGCCAAACCTGTTTCATCGCTGCGAAGAGATCGCGCGCCGTGAGCACATCTGGCTGACGACGCATTTGGCGGAATCACGGGAAGAAATGTCGATGTTTCGCGATGCCTCGGGACCGCTTTACGAATTTATAAAAAGTATTGGTCGCGAAATGAGGGATTGCGGTCATGAGACACCCTTGGAGAGATTCGTCGGAAGCCTCGGAGATGCGTCCCTATCCAACTGGATTGTCGCGCATCTCAACGAATTGACGGAAAGCGATTTCGATTTGCTCGCAAGATCGACAAGGAAATTCCATGTTGTCCATTGTCCGCGCAGCCACGGTTATTTCGCACATTCGCCTTTTCCCTTCGAAAGATTGCGCGCTCTTGGATTCAACATTTGTCTCGGCACGGACAGTCTGGCAAGCAACGAGGATTTGAGTTTGTTCGCGGAGATGCGCGCCTTTCAACGGAACGAGCCAAACGTTTCGCCGGCCGAAATTTTGGAGATGGTGACGGTGAACGCCGCGCGGGCGCTAAGTCAACAGAGCGTGCTCGGCCGGATTCGGCCGGGTTTTCGCGTCGATCTTACTAGTATTCCATGCAGTGGGGTGAGGAATTTGTTCGAAGAGATTGTGGCGTTCGATCAGCCAGTAGAATCGGTAATGACAGGCGGCAAAAGCGCGCCGGAGAAGTAGGCGAAATTCTCATTTTCACTTTCCTTTTCTCAAAAGTAAAATATTCTCGGCGCTGAGATTCCATGGCGAAGATCATAATTATCGATGACGAACCAGCGATGGTAGAGGTCATCGTGACGCTTTGTCGCGAAAAAGGGCACGAAGTTTTTCCGTTTAATTCGGCGCCGAAGGCGGTCGAGCAACTGGATAGTATTCAGCCGCAGGTAGTGATCGCGGACATCAAGATGGAGACGATGACGGGCTTCGACGTCTTGCGGCACGTGCGGGAGCATCATCGACAGACCGCGGTTATCCTGATCACGGCCTACGCGTCGGTGGAGACTGCGGTCGAGGCGATGAAGATGGGTGCGTATGATTACGTGACCAAGCCGTTCAAGATCGATGAGTTACAGCTGACGGTGCAACGGGCGCTGGATTATCAAGCGGCGCTGCGGGAGAACGTTTATCTGCGGAAGGAGCTGAAGAATCGTTATCGTTTCGAGAACATTGTCGGCACCAGCGGGAAGATGCAGCAGGTTTATAGTCTCATTAACAAGGTGGCCGACACGGACAGCACAGTGCTGATCGTAGGCGAAAGCGGCACCGGCAAGGAACTGGTCGCGCGCGGGCTGCATTTCAACAGCAATCGGCAGCACCATCCGTTCGTGGCCATCAACTGCAGCGCCTTGCCGGAGAACTTGCTCGAGTCGGAGCTGTTTGGTCACAAAAAGGGCGCTTTCACCGGTGCAGTGGCAGACAAGCGCGGACTATTTGAAGAGGCGAACCTGGGCACGATTTTTCTCGATGAAGTAAACTCGATGGCGCCCCCCTTGCAGACGAAGCTGCTTCGCGTTCTGCAAGAGCGCGAAGTACGACGCGTGGGCGATAACAAGAGCGCGCCGGTGAATGAGCGTGTCGTGGGTGCGACCAATGAGCGATTGCAACCAAAGCTGAGGGTCGGGACATTTCGCGAGGACCTTTACTATCGGCTTGCGG
>QHRC01000085.1:14241-17436 GCA_003219995.1 Verrucomicrobiota bacterium | reverse complement strand
GTCCTCACCGTTGAAGTCAGTTCCTTTCAATTGGAGACGATCCAAACCTTTCACCCATCGATCGCGCTCTGGTTAAATTTCGCGCCCGATCATCTCGATCGTTATCGCTCCGTCGCTGAATATCGTGCGGCGAAGTTACGGCTCTTTGAAAATCAGGCACCGGGCGACGTCGCAATCGTGAACGCCGTCGAGAGTCTTCCCGAGCTTCGTGCGCGCAAAGTCACCTTCAGCGCCTACAGTAACCGTGCTGACTTTCGTTTGGCGGAGGGCGCGATCGTTTTTGAAAACAAACCGGTGCTGCGATTAAATCAGACGAAGCTCCGCGGCTTGCATAACATCGAGAATCTCATGGCGACGCTCGCCGCCGGTCACGCGCGCGGATTGGCGTTCGAAAAAATGGTCCCGCCGCTTTGCGCTTACGAACCGCGCCCTCACCGTTGCGAATTCGTCCGACAAATCGGCGGCGTGGATTACATCAACGATTCCAAAGCGACAAATCTCGACGCCGTCGAGAAAGCGTTGCTCGCGCAAAGTAAACCAGTTGTTCTGATTGCCGGCGGAAAAGACAAAGGCTTCACCTTTGAGCCGCTGCGCAAATTGGTGAAAGAAAAAGTGCGCGCGACAATTTTAATCGGCGAAATGGCAGAGCGGATCGCGCGCGATTGGGATGGTGCGGTCAAGACCGAGCTTGCCACATCGCTGGCTGACGCGGTCGACCGCGCGCATGCCACTGCTAAATCCGGCGAAGTCGTTCTCTTTTCGCCAGGCACATCTTCCTTCGACATGTTCAAAAGTTACGCTGACCGCGGCGATCAGTTCCGCGCTCTCGTCCAAGCCCTGCCTCAATGAAAAGGAAGTTCAAAATGCCAAAGCTGTTCAAACTCAAACGCAAAAAACTTCGCGCCACCGCTGTGCGTCGACCGCTTCGCATGACCGCGAGTGCGGCGGATTACGGCGACATCGCCGAACCGAGCATGAAGCTCTCGCGAGCGTTGTTGATCGTGCTGCTGCTCCACGTCGTTGCAGTAGCCGGGATCATCGCTTTTAACGCGATCAAAACGCGGCAGGCGTCGCTGCCTTCTGCGCCAACGCCAACCACCATCGGAATCGCTTCGGCTGAAACAAAACCGCAGCAGCCAGCTCTCAATTCAACGACTACGCAGAAAACCAGTGTGAAGTCGCAGGCAAAAGTCAGCGACTCCGGAAAAGTTTACGTTGTCGCGAAGGGCGACAATCCGGTGACGATCGCGAAGAAATTCAAAGTCTCCTACGACGACTTGCTCGCGCTCAATCACATCGACGACCCGCGTAAATTAAAGATCGGACAAAAGCTTTTGCTCCCGGAGAAAACGTCAAAGAAGAGCCAGTAATCTAATGTACCGGAAAAGTGCTTACTTCCTTTTTGTTGCGGTGCTTGGGCTCCTCGTCATCGGCATCGTAATGCTTTTCAGCACCAGCGCTTTCGCGAAAGACAGCCACGGCGATCCTTATTTTTTTCTTAAACACCAATCGGTCTGGCTTGGAGTCGGGCTCGCTGTCTGCATCGCGGCGGCGCTGATCGATTACCATTTCTGGCAGCGAACCTGGTGGATTTGGGTCGGGATCGCAGCCATGACGCTGTTGTTTTGCTACGTTCCCCACATTGGCATGCGGATCAACGGCTCGCGCCGGTGGATCGGATTCGGACCGATTGGGTTTCAACCGTCGGAGATTGCAAAATTTGCGGCCGTATTTTTTCTGGCGTGGTGGTTCGCACGTTACGAGGGTCTAACCAAGCATCCGGTCTTCGGCTTTGCCATTCCATTGGCGATTGTTAGCGCGCTGCTCGCTTTGATTCTGTTTGAAGTTGATCTTGGAACGACGGCGTTGATCGGCGCGACCACATTTACGGTCATGTTCGTCGCTGGAACCAATCCCATTCTACTTGGCCTGCTCGCCATCATCGGAAGCAGCGTCATTTTTGTGGCCGCGACGCACTCGCGCATGGAACGCCTGATCGCGTTCACCGATCTGGAGCGTTACAAGGAAGACGCCGGACTTCAGCAGATGCAGGCGCTGATCGCATGGGGCAGCGGCGGGATGGAAGGACTTGGTCTCGGCAACGGCCGCCAAAAAATGCTCTACCTTCCCTACGCCCACACCGATTTCATTTTTCCGATGATCGGCGAGGAACTTGGATTGCGAATCAGTCTGCTCGTCGTTTTCCTTTTCGTGGTCGTGATTGTTTGCGGAATCGTGATCGCGCTCCACGCGAAAGATCGCTTCGGATTACTGACTGCGTCCGGTGTCGTCTGTCTGCTCGCTTTACAGGCCGCGGTGAACATCGGAGTGACGACTTCACTTCTACCGAACAAAGGTTTGCCGCTCCCATTTATTAGTTACGGCGGATCGAATCTGGTCGCCTGTCTGTTCGGCGTCGGACTCTTGCTAAATATTTATCGTCAGGCCGTTTTAGAACCGGCCAACAAGAAACGTACTTCGCTTCAGGTGCGAATGACCCCGCGAATTTAATCGTAAGATCGACAATCACGGAATGAACGCGGTCATCGCATGCGGAGGAACGGGTGGACATCTCTTTCCTGGAATTGCTGTTGCTGAAGTGTTGCGCGAGCGCGGGCATGAAGTGCTCTTGTTCGTTTCCGAAAAGGAAATCGATAGCCTCGCGCTCTCCACCCGCTCGCAATTCCGATTTGAAAAGTTGCCGACGGTCGGATTTCCTTCGCTTTATTCGCCAAAAATTTTCGGATTCATCCGCCGATTCACTGAAAGTCTTTCCCGTTGCCGATCAATTTATCAGAAATTCAAACCGCAGGTCATTCTCGGCATGGGTGGATTCACTTCGACTGCGCCGATTTTGGCCGGCCGGATGCGTGGAATTTCCACGCTCATTCACGAATCGAATGCGGTCCCCGGGAAAGCGAATCGGCTCGCGGCAAGAATGGTGCGCGCGGTTTTGCTCGGCTTCAAAGAATGCGCCGCGTTTTTTCCCAAAGTGCGCACCGAACTGACCGGCACGCCGATTCGGAACGAGCTCAAACGCTTGGATCGACAATCGGCCCGGCAAAAACTCGGATTGCGCGGCGATGTCCCAACGATGCTGGTGATGGGTGGAAGTCAGGGCGCGAGCGGAATTAATCAAGCGATTATCAAATCGTTGCCGCTCCTCCGCGACTCTGCGCTCCAAGTCATTCATCT
>QHRC01000085.1:8604-14058 GCA_003219995.1 Verrucomicrobiota bacterium | reverse complement strand
GCCGAAATCTTTGCGCGCGCGGGCGCCGCATTTGTTTTGAAAGAATCGGAACTTTCTCCCGAATTATTGACTCAGAAGATCAGTGTGATGATCGATCGGCCGGAGCAGCTTCGGCGGATGTCTGAAAGCGCTGCGCGACTGGCGCCGCGAGACGCTGCTAGTCGGGTCGCGGCAACCATGGAGAAATACACGCAGTCATGACGAAGGATGTCGATCTTGCAAAATTCCTGACGCAGGAACGGCACGCCGTCCATCTCATCGGCGTGGCCGGCAGCGGCATGAGCGGAATCGCCGGCCTTCTCCTTCAACTCGGCCACAATGTCAGCGGCTCGGACAAATTGGATTCGCTCGAAACTGATCGGCTCCAGCGGCTCGGATTAAGATTTTATCAGCAACATCGCGCTGCCGACGCACGCGACGCCGAGCTGGTCATTTATTCTTCCGCAATCAAAAAGGACAACCCGATTCTAAAAAGCGCCCAGGAAGCCGGAAAAAGAGCTGTGCGCCGCGCTGAAGCGCTGGCTGCGATCATGTCGGCGAAGCGCGGGATTCTCGTCGTCGGAATGCACGGTAAAACAACGACGTCCGCGATGACCGCGCACGTCTTGCGTGAAGGCGGATTGCATCCGTCGCATTACGTCGGGGCTGAAATACCGATTCTCGGGACCAACGCGCACTGGGACGCGCGCGGCGAATTTTTCGTGGCCGAAGGCGACGAAAGCGACGGCACGGTCGCCTTGTTTCACCCCGAGCATACCCTGGTACTTAATATAGAGGAGGAACATCTCGACTTTTACGCCGATCTGGCCGCGATCGAGAAAGTTTTTGTCGAACTGATCGGGCAAACGACAGGCAAAATCTTTTATTGTGCCGACGACCCAAACGCCGCGCGCATATGTCGATCTTATGATCGCGTGATTTGCTACGGGTTGTCGGAGAATGCTGATTATCGCGGCACTGATGTCGACCTCCGCAATTTCGCGTCCACGTTTTCTGTTTATCGCGGCAAAGAAAAACTCGGCGAAGCCGTTCTGAATGTTCCGGGTGAGCACAACGTTCGTAACGCGCTCGGCGTCATCGCGCTCGCGACTGAGCTTGGCGTTCCGTTTGAAAAAATCGCCAAGTCGCTGGCGAAATTCCAACACGCGCGGCGGCGCTTTGAAATTAAATACGACAGCTCGCGTTTTTTGTTGGTCGATGATTACGGACATCATCCGACTGAAATCAAAGCGACCTTGAAAACGGCAAAGTCGGTCGGACGCAAGCGCGTGCTGACGATGTTTCAACCGCATCGTTATTCGCGGACGAAAGCGCTGCGCAAAGAATTTGGGCGTGCGTTCGATCAAGCAGATTGCGTCGTGATCACGGATGTTTACGGATCCAATGAATCGCCGATGCCGGGTGTAACGGGTCAATTGATCGCTGACGAAATTGCGGCAACTGGTCATCGCGGCGTCAGTTATCAGCCGCGTTTGGAATGGGTGCATCGCGATGTTGGCAACATGCTCGACTCCGGCGATCTCGTGCTGAGCGTGGGCGCGGGAAACATTCATGAGCAGTTGTCGATCTTAGCGGCCGATCTCGTCATCGCTGAGAAATTGAAAGAAATCGTCGGCCAAGAGGGCGATGTCCGCCTTTATGAGCCGCTCTCAAAACACACGACGTTGCGCGTGGGCGGCCCTGCACAATTTTGGGTCGAGCCGCGCGCTGAGAACGCTTTCGCGGAGTTGATTCGCTTTTGCCGTCGGGAAAATCTTGCCCTTTTCGTCATCGGCCGCGGCTCGAATCTGCTCGTGCGCGACGGCGGCATCCGTGGCGTGGTGGTGCATCCACGCGGCGGTGATTTCGATAAGGTCGAAATCGACGGCACCGAAATCACTGCGGGAGTCGGCGCCAAGCTGAAGGAAATAGCCTACGCCGGAAGGTCCGCCGGCATCGGCGGGCTGGAATGGATGGAAGGAATTCCGGGCGCGGTCGGCGGAGGATTGCGGATGAATGCCGGCGCGATGGGCGCACAAACTTTCGAAAATGTCGTCCGCGTTCGCTATCTGGATGGGGAAGGAAATTCGCATACGAAAAATCGGGACGAGCTGGACGTGCGTTATCGCAATTTCCCCTTGCTCGAAAATAATTTCGCGATCTCGGCAACATTTCGGGGTCATAGCGCATTGCGAAATGAAATCGAGCGTCGTCTGGAAGAATCGCAGGAGAAGCGTCGCACTTCACAACCGATTGCGAAGAGCGCCGGTTGCATCTTCAAAAATACAGACCGCATTCCGGCCGGAAAACTGGTCGACGAGCTGGGTTTGAAAAATGCGCGTGTCGGCAAAGCGCGCGTTTCGGAGGTGCACGGCAATTTCATTGTCAACGATGGGGGCGCGACTGCCACCGATATGCTGGAGTTGATCGAGAAAATTAAAACGGCGGCGCGGGAAAAGCGCGGGATCGATTTGGAGACCGAAGTGCAAATTGTGGGAGAACCGATATGAAAGATTTTCCGAAGAAAATCGCGGTGCTGATGGGCGGGCCCGGCTCGGAGCGCGATGTTTCGCTGGCGACGGGACGCGGGATCGCAAAAGCATTGCGCTCGTTAGGCGCTAAAGTCGTCGATGTCGATGTGCGCGACGAAAATTTTCAGCTCCCGCGTAATGTCGATCTTGCTTTTATTGCGCTGCACGGAACGTTTGGTGAGGACGGCCAGGTGCAGAAAATTCTCGAAGGCCGTGGCGTTACCTACACCGGGGAAGGGATCGAGGAAAGCCGGCTCGCGTTCGATAAGATTCGCTCGAAAGAGAAATTCCGTGAGCACGGTGTGAACACACCGGAATGGGAAACGGTGGAGGTCTACCGGCATCCGCGCATAGCGTTACCGCTTGTCATCAAGCCGCCTAGAGAAGGATCGACCGTCGGCGTTTACATTGTGAAAGAGGCGGACGAGCTCGAGCACGCAATTGTCGATGCGGCAAGATACGATCGCCAATTGCTGGCGGAGAAGTTTATTCCAGGCCGCGAGCTGACGATCGGGATTCTGGGCGGTCAGGCGCTGCCGATACTCGAGATCATTCCCAAAGGCGGTTTCTACGATTTCACAAACAAGTACCCATTTCTCAATCCGCAGGCGGGCGGCGGTGCGCAGCATGTTTGCCCGGCGAAAATCGATCCGAAGAAAACGAAACAGATTCAAGAGCTGGCTTTGCGCGCGCATCGCGCGCTAGGCTTGCAGGTTTATTCGCGGGTCGATGTGATTTTGTCCGAAAACGGCGAGCCGTTCGTGCTGGAAGCAAACACGATCCCTGGAATGACCGAAGCGAGTTTGTTACCGGAAGCGGCCGCGGCCGCCGGAATCAATTATGTCGATCTTTGCGTGCGTATCATCGAGCTCTCGCGCGCCAGGACGAAGCGAGGGGCGAAATGAAACGGCCGAACCGATCCCGCGCCCGTAACCGGCGGGTCTCGAATTGGCGACAGCGCCGTAAGCAAAATTTGCTCGACGTGAAGGTCCGCTCCCGCACAGCGACCCAACAGCGGAATCGGCGCGTGCTCATTGTTTTTTCACAACTCGCGCTCGTGATCGGACTCGGCGTTGCCCTCTATCTTGGCGGGCGTGAAGGAGCGAGGCGATTTTTCTTTGAGAATCCGGATTACCAATTGAGCACGATCGAAGTGCAGACCGACGGCACGTTGCAACGTGAACAGATCCTGAAAGTGGCCGATCTGCGCGAGGGCGAAAATATATTTAGCGTGAACCTGGGACGCGTGCACGACCGGTTGCAGCAGCTGCCGCAGATCGATGAGGTGCAGGTCGAGCGCAAGTTGCCGGCTGAAATCGACATTCACGTAGTCGAACGAAAACCGGTTGCCTGGATCACAGATGAAAAACAAATGGCCGACCCATTTGCGTCCGACGCTGCTTTTCTAGTGGACGGACGCGGAGTTTTGATGAAAGAGAAGAAGTTGCTGCCGGAATATCTGGGATTGCCGCTCATTTTGGGCTGCGCGAGCGAGTCGCTCGAGGCCGGCAAAGTCATCGAATCGTTCGAAGCCAAAGCGGCGCTTGAACTTTTGCGTCTGAGCACGCGCAGCTTTATGCAGACGCGTTTCCAGATTCGCGAGATCGATGTTTCGAAAGGTTACTGCCTGCTCGTGACGGACAAGAACCATGTGTGCGTCACATTTGGCTTCGATAAGCTCGACGCGCAGTTGCAGCGTCTCGAGCAATTCCTGATTTATTCGGACGACTCGAAGCGCGACCTCGCGACGGTAAACCTGCTCGTGCAACGAAACATTCCGGTGACGTTTGCCAAGTCGCCGGCCAGCATCATCAATGACACGATCGATCCCCACGCGGAGCCGCGCATTTTGAAGGCGATACCGGTGCAGGCGCCGGAAAGATCGACATCTTCATCTGTGGTGAAAGTTCATCCAAGTCCGTCGCCTTTGTCGATCAAGCGCGCAATTCAAGTCGAGAAAGGAAAAAGAGATTAAATGGCGAGCAGCGATCTGATGGTCGGCTTGGAAATCGGCACGTCGAAAATTTGCGTTGTCGTCGGTGAGAGCCGGCCCGATGGCACGCTCAAAATTCTCGGCGTTGGCCAGGCGCCTTCCCGCGGCGTCCGCAAAGGCGAGATTGTCGATTTTGAAACGGCCATGAAATGCGTGCATGAAGCAGTCGTCGATGCCGAGCAAAAAAGCGACGTCATGATTCGCAGTGTTTATGTCGGCGTCGCCGGGTCGCACATTCAAAGTTTTAATAATCGCGGCTGTGTGATCCTGCCGGAAGAGCGTGACGAAATTGACGAGCAGGACATCGAGGACGTAAAAATCAACGCGCGCGAGGTGAGCATACCGGCCCAAAACGCGTTTCTCCATTCGATCATCCAGCATTACCATGTCGATGGACAGGATGGTGTGCTCAATCCCGTCGGCATGCTGGGACAAAAGCTCGAAGCCGATTTTCACATCGTTCACGGAGTGCGCACCCGTATTCAAAACACCATCCGGTGCGTGAAGGAATTGCCGCTCGATGTCGAGGACGTGGTCTTCAGCGCGCTTGCTTCGGCTCAGGTCGTGCTTACCCAGCATCAAAAAAACCTGGGCGCGCTCGTTGTTGATATTGGCGGCGGAACGACCGATTACATTCTTTATGTCGATGGAGCGGTGAAACAGAGCGGCGTTTTCGCCGTCGGCGGCGATCACATCACCAACGACATCTCGATGGGACTGCGCATCCCGATGACCCGCGCGGAAAAGCTAAAGATCGAGGAAGGCAGCGTCATTCTCGGCAATTGCCTTCCCGGCGAAACGATTCTGTTGAAGGACGATTCAGGTTTCGCGGGCAAGGAGGTCGAGCGCGAAACGCTCAACACAATCATTCATCTGCGCCTGCGCGAAAGTTTTGAGCTGCTCAAGCGTCAGCTTGAGGAGGAACCATTCATTAACTACACCGGCGCGGGC